>NZ_WEKT01000050.1:0-39861 GCF_009874545.1 Vibrio eleionomae
CGCTAAAAATTACCTTAATTAAAGATTTCTCAATAATGGATAATTCTCGATAAAAATTTAATTCTTTATCCGTTTTTTAAAAACCGAAGGCGAGACCCCCGCGATGCGCGAGAAAGTATGAGTGAAAGAGCTTTGGTTTGAAAAACCCGTTAAGTCAGCAACTTGACCCAATGTAAATTGTCCTTGCGTAATCAATGTTTTTGCCATCTCAACTCTTTTTTGCAAAACGTATTGATGGGGAGTCATGCCTAATTTGTCTTTAAACAGCATGTGAAATTGGCTTTCTCCAAGAAAAACACTTCCCGCTAATTGAGCCACAGAGATCTTATTCATCATATGGTTATCAATATAACGATCGATAGCGTCAAGATCGAAACGACAATCTTTACGTGTCAGTTGAAATGTTGAAATATGCCGTTGTAGCAGAGAGATCAACGTATCGTTGCAAGCACGACTGAGTAAGAGATCCTCAGGATTCGTTTTCATCTCTATCACTAACATGTGAATTAACTTTTGGATCTGATCATCGAGCTGAAAATAGATATCCTGACTGGCCAATTCATTAATTTTTTGCAGTAATAAAGGATCATCATTAGATGGTAAAGGCATATTCAGCACTAAAATATCCGACTGCTCAATAACACCACCAAAGGCATGACCAGAACCACAAGTTACTACACACCCCTGCCCAGGCCCCATCAAATTACCTCTACCATTCACATCAAAATCGACTTGGCCTTTCAGTCCAATAACAATTTGCGTGTAATTATGATCATGACTGTTCATATATGATGGTAAAGTGACCAACTCCGCAGGTCGAGGCGACAAAAGTTTGGCTGTTTCATCTATAATGGTCGATATTGGTGCATTAATTTGACTCATTTTAGTCTTCACTCATGTGGCTACTCAGGCATGGTATAACAGATTTATCGATGGACAAAATACACATCAATAGAATTTCAAGCAAACTAACACTTACGCAACCATGATCAACTAATGTCATATTAGCTGCTGCTATAGTAAAGGCATCATCCCCTTTGATTGGCTTGGAACAATGATCAAGTGCACATAAATTACGGTCAATGTGTGTTCAATTAACAAATGACTTGTTAGATCGTTAATAGAAGCTTGCATATTTTATTTAACAGCCCAAAATGGAGGGTGCACACTTATAAAATTTACAAAATCAGTTACCTAGTAACGCTAATCCGTAAATATAAGTCGCTATCGGAATAAAATTTGCATTTAAAGAGTCAGCGTCATTTATTAATGCTGTCAAAAGTTTGTCTTTCCCACTGATGGTCAGTGGTTAAACGTAAAATTGTTGCAGGGACCTATGATCAAACATCGCATCCCAGCGCTACTACTTGCGCTAAGCCCTATTTGGGTATCTGCGTCGGTGTATGCAAACGACGTCAAATCAGTTGACCCGGTTGCCTCTATCGACACGAAATTAACAACGAAACAGAGTGACATTGACGCGATCTCTTCTGACTACGACACTGAAGCAGCTAAGCTTCAAAAATTGAAGAATGAGCAAGCAACCTTAGAAAGAGAAGGCGAGGAACTTGTCGCTAAACAAAAACGTGCTAAATCGGCTTTGGACAAACAATATAGTCACCTTTTAGATGATCCAGAGACTGACTTAGTTAGCTTTCAAAAAAACTATCAAGAAGCTTGGGCCGCAGTAAAGCAGAACCAAACGGATCAGCTTAATAAGAAACAAGAGATAACTGAAAGTGAAATGGAGCTAGCTCAGCTGAAACAAAAACGGGCGAGACTTAAGACTGAATATGCCAATCTTCAGGAAAGTCGTATTGAAGCTCGAGTTAAACGTCTTGAAACTGAGCTACGTCAAACCAGTGCGATAGAAACAAGCTATAAAACCACTTGTTCTACCACGATGACATTGGGTGAATGTGCTAGTCAGGGACGTCATTTGACAAAACAAAAAGCAGTCAAAACGTTCCGTGAACAATTACTTAATGGCTTAACTGAATCGTCTATTGCGCAACAAAACGTCAATGGCGTTGAGCTCAATATTACCGTGCAAGAAACTCAAATTTTGCGTAGCGGGTTTGAAGGTAGTAGCGATTACTACACTCAAATGAAAGCCCAGCTTCAAGCAAAACCAGAACCAGTAGCTGCATGTAAATTGCTCAATGTATCAGCGCGTTATTGTTTACAAGGTTCAAATACCAAACAAAAACGCACCGATAAAACTTGGGCGACAGTGACGGTTCGTTCAGATCAATACAATGATGCAGTGACGATCAACGGCATTAATTATGGTAGTACTCCTGTTGAAATTGTACTACCAACTGGCCGTCATCAAGTCACTGTAGCAAAAGAAGGTTATGAAACTTATAACCGTGTTATAACAATTAACGGTAACGATACTGTTTGGGTAAAATTACGTCCCAATAAAGAAGATTAAATAGACGAGAAAAGTGAGTACAGTTCACTCACCGATCATTTATGCTCGCTAAAACGTCATTTTGTTACTAAGTTATTGAAAGATGACTTCTGACAAAGTGGCGTTTTCGTTTACAATAGCGAGAACATTTTCATTAGCTAACTGAAGTAGATAATAATGAGACAAGGTTTACCCGCTCTGTTATTAGCACTCTCACCTTGCTTTATGGTTACGTCGACGTTGGCAGAAGAAGCGCCTTCTTCAGTCAGCGCCATTGATGATGCACTATTCAGTAAAAATACAGAGTTGCAGGATGCAAAGAAGACGACACAGTCTCAGCAAGCCGCTTATGATAAGCAGCAAGCTGAACTAAAAGACTTAGAACAGCAAGCCAAAACGCTTGATAAAGCGCTTAACGCTGCTAAAGCTAAGTTACACGAAGCATATGGAAAAATGATTGATGATCCTAAAACCGATATCACGTCGGCTAAAGCGACATATCAATCCGCTTGGTCTGACGTCAAAAAAAATCAAAAAGCCCGTCTGGAAGCGCAACAAAATCTTCAAGAACTTGAAGCAAAACTGGCGCAAGAAAAATCAAGTCAGCGCACATTAGAACAGAAGATTGCAGCTTTAGGAGAAGACAAACTCCGAGCCAGAGCCGATCGTCTTAAACAAGAGTTAAACCATCCTGGTGAAGAAACCGTTAGTTTCACAAATAAGTGTGATGTGAAAATGACGTTAGCTCAGTGTGCAAGTCAAACCACCGAGTTGGCTCTGCAAAAGGCCGTAAACCAATATCAAGATTCTCTCGTATCAAATGCTTCAGAAAGTAGTCTAATTAAGCAACACTTAGATAAAGTGTCCTTAAATATTCACTTGTTAAAACATTCGACTAAGCAGGCAGGATTTAAGGGTAGCAACAAATACTATACGGTTGTTAACGCCCAATTAGAATCTCGCCCTAAAGAAAGCACCGCGTGTGAATTATTGGGGATAAAAAACGACTATTGTTTTGATAAAGCAGCGGATGGCGAAAACGGCAAACCACAAAAAGAAGTGGCTTGGGTGAGTTTAAATGTGCGTTCCAACCAGTATAACGACAACGTCCAAGTTGACGGAGTAAATTACGGAAGTACGCCAGTTGAAATTATGCTTCCGGTAGGTAACCATCTGATAACAGTGCAAAAAGAAGGTTACCATCCATTTTCTCAAGAAATGAAAGTTGGCGCGGACCAAACTCTTAGAGCGGTATTAAGAGAGCAGGCCAATATTCTAAAACCCGGTCATAAATTTGCTGACTCATTGAAAGGTAACATAAAAACGCCGGAGATGATCACCCTGATTCGTGGTGAATACCTCATAGGGGAAGACGCTTCTCGTAAAGTAAGCCTTGATCATGCTTTCGCATTAAGCGCAACACCGATTACCGTCGGTCAGTTCGAGACATTTGTTAATCAAACTAGCTACCAAACCGATGCTGAATTGAAACACTTATGTATCTCGGTCAATAACTCTGAAGTGACTCCTGTATCAGATAGTTATTGGCGTAATCCTGGCTTTAAACAAACCAGTCAAAATCCAGTGGTATGTGTAAGTCAAAATGACGCCCGTGCTTATGCGAAGTGGCTTTCGAAACAGACAGGGTTTGATTACCGCCTGCCTACTGAAGTTGAGTGGGAAATTGCAGCACGCTCCGGTAGTCAGTCAGATTATTGGTGGGGAGACGACTTTGGTGCAGATAAAGCAAACACAGGTTGGGGTGGAAGCCAATGGTCGAATAAGAGTACCTCCCCTGTTGGTTCATTCACACCAAATCATCTTGGCTTTTATGACGTTGTAGGTAACGTCTGGGAATGGACAAGCGATCCAAGAGGAATGGCCAAAGGTGGAGCATGGAGCTTTTCACCAACAATGGCAAAAGCATCCAGCGAATTATTTATTGATCCCGGTACCGCAGCAAACTATTTAGGTTTTAGAGTGGTGCGTGAACTTCATTAAATAGACCCAATGTAAAAAGGAAGCAAATGCTTCCTTTTTTATTGCCAGCTCTTAATCAAGGTTAGGGTTTTACTTTATCTTTTCCCCCCTTCATATACCACTCTAAATGACGCTCTAAGGGACTTTAAGTAAAAGCATAGCCAGACATCAAAAGGCGACTAATACCATGCTTAAATTTAATTACAGAGACACAAAAAAAGCGGCCTTTTATAAATAAGCCGCTCTTTTCGCTAAATTAGGTGGATTAATGCTTACGGCGCTAAACGATCAATGTCCCAACGTTCATCTTTATCATGCGTGTAAATAAAACGGTCATGTAAGCGATGTTCTCCACCTTGCCAAAACTCAACGCTATTTGGAACAATTCTAAACCCGCCCCAAAAACTCGGCATAGGAATTTCACCTTTTGCAAACTTCTGTTTTAGCTCTAAGAATTTACCTTCCAAAATACCACGCGCGGAAATTCGACTACTTTGATGGCTCGCAATCGCAGCAATCTGACTATCCTTTGGTCGAGAAGTAAAATACTTCATATTCTCCATTGCAGATAATTTTTCTACCGTACCAGTAATATGAACTTGTCTTTCTAATGGGTGCCAAGGGAAATGCAAACTTATTTTAGAGTTATTCTCTAAATGTTTTGCTTTACGACTACCCAAGTTGGTATAAAAAACAAAGCCATGTTGATCAACATTCTTTAACAACACGATACGTTGATATGGTTGACCGGTTTCATCAACAGTCGCCACTGTCATTGCTGTTGGGTCAGTTAATTTTGCATCAATTGCTTGTTGTAACCATAAGTTAAATTGTTCGATCGGGTCATCAAGCAAATCTTTGCGTCTCAAACCACCTCGAATATATTCGCGGCGTATATCTGAAAGTTCCATTTCGACTCCTTTTTAATTCTTAATTTTGCTCCGATACGCGATGGAACTCAATACAGGGAGGGTTATACAATCACGCAGAAAGGGAATAATTGTTCCCTACTCCATAGAGCTTGACCGATACTCGCCGATAAAGCTCTGAGTCCTGCGTCTTAAGTTCATTTGGGTATAACGCTCAAATAAATGAATAGCGACTAAATAAAACTCTTATCAGCTTAATGTAAAGCTGTTTGCTTTGTTTAAAATAGCTACCTTATCTTATAATGTCGCTATCCTAAGTTACTATAAAGTTATGTGCTATGAGATCCTTAACTTAAATCTCAACATCTTTAACAGACTCATCATCCAACTTAGCAGCACAGAGGATCTCATATTGATTGAAGTGAAACGTTGAGGGACCATGAACTCGTTTCGTCGTCACTCTAGCATCTGCAAACATAACAGTAACGTGAGTAAATACTTTTCCTTTTGCTTCAATCGTATTGATATTCAGTATTTCTTCAAAATCTTTTTGTGCCAGTTCTACAGCTAATTTTGCCTTTTCCATTTTAGCTTGTGCAGATTGTTTCATTTTTTCTACACGCATGACGTCTTCTTTTGTGCGTTGAGACTTATCTTTTTTCTTCACCGATATTTCTCGGCGCACAGCATCCATCGTTTTTTCTTGCGCTTCTTTATATAAGGCTTTGTGTTTTAAGATCCGCTCTTTTTGATGACTGTAACGAGCAAACCCTTCGACATACGTTGCGGTATCGCCCTCAACTCCGAGATTAAAACACAGTACTTTTCCACCAACTTTTGCTTTACCGCCGCTTAAAGTACCTTGCGTTTCATTTTCATCAATAACAAGCAGATCCCCACCACAACGTATATGATTACTCATACTATGCACAACTAATGAAATATTGTGACTGGCTTGGATTTCAGAAAACTGCGCATAATTTGCTTTGATGTTACCGCCCGATTTAACAATACAGCTTTTAGGTTCATCTTCAGAGACCGTATGACCAATGATGCCTTTACCCACTTCGATGTCACCTTGGGCTTGGACATCTGCTGATTCTATAAACCCACCGACAATAACATTACCTGTAGCGCGAATAATCATACCGGGTTCTACATCACCAGCAACGACAACAGAACCTTTGAATTTTACATGCCCAGTTGCAACGCTCACACTGTTCAAACACATTGCGGTTTCAACATCTACTGTTTGACCACGTATAATTGGCATTCCAGGCTGGCTCGCTAATAACAGATTAGGATTTTCATCGGAAAGGTGCGTCCCCTTTCCAGCTTTCAAAGCTTGTACTTGACCAGGTTTAGGCTTGAGTATTTCACCAAACACTGTAAAGCCAGATTTACCTTTAGTAGCAGGTTCACGTTTCATGACCGGATCATTCTCACTCACCGTGACAGTTTGCCCAAAATCTCGCATATCAATTTTTATAGCATCGTTATCTTTAGGTGCGAGAACTCGTTTCATGACATCTGCAACTAACGGAACCAGTTTTGAATTTTCACCATTCTCTGCAGGTTTTCCATGTGCGACTACTTGAGAAAATGTTTGTCCAGGTGTTAACGATTCGCTCGCCACTAATACTTTTTTTAGTGCTTGTTTATTAATTCCCTTTTTAATATTCGCATGGCTAAGTTCTTGCACCATTTGGTTAGCGTGTAAACCGCTTCCCCCAAATGCGCCAGTCACAACCATGGTTGCAACCATACCTTTTGAATCCACCGATATGGTTACCGCAGCATCGTGCTTTTCTGCAATGACAATTCCCGCTGCTGCTTCACTGTTGCTCAACTTTGCTTTTTCAATAAAGCGACTAAGCTCTTTATCGAGCACTTTAAAATCCTTCGCGCCGATTTCGGCCAAAACAGTCGGCAATAATGCAACATCTGCATTTGCATCAAACTTTTGACCTTCACTTATTTTCGCAATAACTTGCGACTTGTCGCTGTTGAGTACAACGAAATCCTTCCACATACTAGATTCAACCTAACAGACTGTTTTAAGAATGAGTCAACCAACGGACTCAAATAACAAAATAATTCGAATAGTGATTAAGATTACTACTCACATGTTGGACATAATAGCCAAATGATCTTGAGATGCAGAATTCAGAGATTCGTTAACAAGCAAGAGTCAAACTCAGATACGGATAGAGTGAGTATTTCCATTAACATTATTAGCTTGCTGATTAACTACCAAAAGTCGAGTTTTATTCGCACCTATAATATGTGACTTACTATCTAGATATAGTACCTCGGTCTTTAAATCAGATCCTGCACATTTCCGCTTACACAACATCATAAAGTAACTTGGCTATATCTATCTAATTTCATTTTCCTGACGGATCTCTACTTTAAATGCAATGAAAAAACTCTTTTATTTGTCTTTCAATAAGGCGAGATAAATCCATCAACCATTTACAGTGTAAATTGAATATTAACAATAACTAACAAGCTCCCTAGTTTACACTGTAAATTCAAACATAAAATACTATGAGAGTTCGCTTTTACATTTTACAGTGTAAATCGGCTAGTAATGATAAGATTTCCTGTCTAATCTGCCCCTCTAACTGTTTGCGGCCAGATAAGGAAAAACTTGAGCAACATTCATTCCAGTCGTGATGTTGCAACACTTTGGCTAGTAGCAAATCACTGCATTTCTCGATACGACCTTTCGACAAGGAAAATATAAGTTCCTCAATCGCCACCGCGACACTTTCATAATTGGCGCCACCATGCGCGTAATTTTGAAGTACCGGGACCCACATATCTAGCGAATTTTGGAGCGCCTTGTCTTTAGAGCCAAATGATAAAAGAGTCCGAATAAGCGATGGTGACAAGTCAGAAAATATCCCATTTAGACTAAAGCGAAAGTGATTGTTAAACATCATGTGAGCATGACGGTCCCAATCAATCTGAATATTTCTAACCATGATTAAAGAATGACATCCACTCGCTTGATCTCTTTTTGAACCCAGCTTAACGGGATAGAAATGATTACTTTGCCAAAAATGGATTAACTCATCAGTCGCACCAAAACTCGTAGATATAAATGACTCTGATTGAGCCTTACAAAAGAATGATAATAATCGACTTCCAATTCTTTGACGTTGCAATTCAGGATGTACGGCTATACGCATTATTCGCTTGCTTGACTGTTTCGCGGCTAATCGAATTCCAAGCTGATTAGCAATAGAAACTGGAACAAGGTGACCTTTAGGACGCCTAACACCAGAACAGATATCTTCGATTAATTCATCGTCTAACCCACCCTCTTGGACAGAGAGCAAGCATCCAACGATCGTATTAGAATTACTCGCAGCCCAAATTTCTATCGCGTCGTCTGAAAGCATTTGAAATAAATCATTGGGTGTCGTCTGATAATGAGCATTAACAAGTAATGAAAAAATGGTACGTAAAAGGACTTCATTAGCCATTAAATCCGCTTTATTAATCAATGCAAATTCAAGATTTGATTCGCTTACACATTGCGAATCCAACGCGTCATCAAGTAGGAAGGCTTTCTTATGCCAAAGTTCTAGTGGGTCATTCATTTGCCAACGAACAGGTTTATACAAATGGACTGGCACATAGTTTGGTCTATGGCGTTTTAGCCATTGGATAAATTTAAGCGTAAATCCTCGGCCACATCCTTCATAACCGTATATCGTCGATGAAAACACCGCGCGGTGATAATATTCAACCATGGTTTGAAGCATGGGAATAGGAATTGCGGCCGCTTCATCAACCAACAATAAATCACAGTCAGGCATCTCTTTCAGTAGCCGATCAGGCGAGTAAAACTGTAGCGTCGAATTTTCCCAAACGACTTTATCTTTAACTCTGATTGCTTGAGGTATCATCGCACATAGGTGCTCATAAAGAGGTAATACCGCTTTTGAACTCGGAGCCGTAACAACAATGGACATAGCTTTACTTGCCATAAGCTCAGCACTAGCTAAACCTAACGCACTGGTTTTTCCTCTACCACGATCAGCCGTTAATACTAAAGGTCGCTTTCTATGCCCTGTCACCACTTTTTTGATCGCTTCAATCGCATCTTGCTGGTGGACTGCACACTCAGGCCGAGATTCCGAATAATTCGACATTGGCATTTTGATTCCACTGTCAGTACTCTCATTCGGCGATAATACGGGCAGTAATGCCAATTGTTTATTTAACCACTGATCAGCGAAACTGTGAGATGACCGCTCCCCCACCAACAATAATAAACCGCCCCCCTTTAAAGTACCCAATACTGCGCTGAAACTATTCGCGTCCCAATCCTGACTCAAATCCCAAATAACGAGTTCACATTCCTGGCCCAATAACTGATGACCCTGCTTAGTATTAATAGTCTGATGATATTGCCCAAAACCGCATCCAACTAAGACTGAATTTGCTTCACCTACAATATCGATCCACTCTCGACATGTTTTCTTAAGCCAGGTTTGCGAACCAGATAAACGTATACCAAAGCGGAAATTTTGTTGCTGCGCATACTCAGAGATATTTTTTAAATACAGGACAGAATTGGTCATAGATATGATTCATTAAATACGATTAAAAACATGATACCACACCCAAAGATTACGGTTAAAAATGCGGTCAGTGATACAGGAAGGAATCTTTAAATTTTAGCATTGATATGAAAAGACAGATACAACATACCGAGTCAGTCTGGAGCACAAAGTGCTAGAGGTCAAAACCAACAACCATGAACAATAAAAAAACCCGCAGAAGCGGGCTTTGAACAACTAGATAACTTTTACTTTAGCTTTTCGGATACAAAATCCAATATCTCTTGCATAAGCCCGTCGTCGACTTTTTTCAGATTCAACGACAGATTAGCGCCCTTGCGGGTATAGTTAGCACGACCTTTAACCAACTCAATTTTGGGATTCTCTTTACGCTTCGGTGGCGCTAACTCCTGAATCCAATTCTCCAGTGTTTCAGTCACTTCTTTGGTAATACGAGTCACACCTTGCGAATCACAACGCTGCCATACATAGGTGTCATCTTGGTGACATTTTTCAATCAACGATTTTTGTTGTTGAACATCCAACTCATTAAATTGTTTATGTAACTTAACAATCGTTGGGCGCCCCAGTTCAACAACATTCGGATACGCTTTTAGTAAATCAAGCGGTAACGACGCAGCCTTTAATGCCCCACTCACCAATGCTTCGCTACACTGGAAAATACGCGCTAACGCTTTCTGATCTTCCGCTTCACCACTATCTAATTTTGCCTGCATCTCTTTCCCTTTTTCATACAGAGAAAGCGGCTTATGAGCGTTTGCAACATCAGATAAGAATTTAGCGTGGTCGGTATTAATGTTTTCACCGACGTAAATTAAAAATTCCCTATTAGCGAGGATACAAGACATACGACGGCGACTACCATCGAGAACCTCAATTTTGCCGTCCTCAGTACGGCGACCAACAGCTGGGTATTGCTGGCCACGTTCTTTTAATGTCGTTAGCACATCACACAAAGCATGCTCATTCAAGAAAGCTTGTTCACGTGCGTTTTCAGCAAAAACAACCGTTTCGGTCTGCACTTTATTGGCCGGGATACGAACAAGTTCAAATGTAACTAGCTCTTCTCCGGCGACAGCTAATTCGATAACGTGTGCTTGGGCTTTTACTGCGGATTGAGCTTCTTGCGGGGTCGTCGCTCGACGTTTATCTGCTTTACCAAACAATTTTGCATTTAGCTCAGACGTTTTTAATGCCATTTTTTATTACCCCTGATTCAAAGAAGACCAATTAGAATGCAACACTCGTTCGAGTTCAAGTGAGCTTTTTTGTACTGCATCTTGAGCTGTAGCCAAGGTTTTCTTACCACCTTCGAAATCGCCGGTCGTTAAGTCAAATACAGTACTGTAAGTATCCGCACATGTTTCAAAAGCACGGCTACGAGGAATTGTGGCCATCATTACTTGATCACCTAACAGATAATTCATTTCAGTTAAAACCGATACCTGTTTTTTATTGTCATCTTCAAACATAGTCGGCATAAGGCGAACAAATTCCAAACCTTTCCAATCTTCAGGAAACATCTCATACACGGTAGGTAGATGCTGAAAAAAGTTAACGGTAGATGCCCAATCAAGTCGTTTCGCAGCGCATGGAATTAACAAAGCATTAGATGCAAACATAGCGTTCCAGACGAGCGGATCGACGTGTGGACCGGTATCAATCATGATAACGTCAAAATCATCCGCTATTTTGTCTATTAGCTTTTCTTTCAGCAAACGAACGATATCTAGTGACTGATTTTTTGATAAATACTGCCACGCTTCTGCGTTAAACATCGCATCTTCAGGGAATGCCGATATGGTACGTAAGTTTGGATATTGAGTCGGCAGCAGTACATTCTTTTCTAAAAACTCTTTATCAACATTCACACCTTCAGGCACATTATCGAGCATTACGTCGACCGCTGAATAGATATTGGCGTTTTCGCCTAAACTAATTTGCGGATTTAAGAAAAGACGCAGTGAACCTTGAGGGTCTAAGTCGATCAGACAGATACGGTAGCGTTTATCTAAATTAAGTGCGAGACAAGCAGCCAAATGAACCGCTGTCATCGATTTACCCGTCCCCCCTTTTTGGTTCTGCACGTTAATAATCCAAGGCTTATTATCTGCACTTTTCTTTCTTTCATGAAATTTAGGAATACCAGCAGCGTCCATAAGCATGTGTGCTTCAGCTAACGAGATAGAATAGTGATTCGCATTATTCTTGGTAAATTGATGGCCAGCAGCTTCCATTTTGGCAATGGCATCATCTAATTTACGACGAGTTAATCCAGAGCGAGTTTCCATTAATGCTTTAGACATTGGTGGAAAATGTTCTTCACGACGCTCTTCTAAAACAATCTCTATACGGTCAGCTTGAACTTGTTGAGTCTGTTCTGCTAGCTGGTAGAGATTTTCTATTGTTTGTTCTCTTTTCATTGCCAAATTCCGTTAATAGGTATTTACCTTTGAATTGTACAGCATATTAAACACCTTACAATAAAAAGGTGCACAAACACTTTTAGATATAAATCACATTAAAGAGAAACTAACAAAGCTATTAAATGCAAAAATCAAAAAAAAGCTGTTATTAGCGTTCTTAATTTCTAAAGATAACTACCCTATTTTATCATTACATTTAAAATGTTACAGCATCACTTATTTACAATGTAAACTGAAATAATAAAAAATACTTGTAACTAAAAAATATATGCGGAACGATTATAAAATCCTGCTATTTTACGGATGCTGTGGTTTCGACTGAGAATTTACCAAATGAAAAGGTTTTTTGTGTAGAAAAAAGGTAAAAAAGTTAATGAATGCGCCAATAAATAGCACTACTGTGATCGGAGTAACTTTCGGAAGGATGATCAAGGAACCTCTGGTGATCATCTTTCCGAACAAAAAAGAGTTTAAAGGAACGATGATCAAGGCAGTATTGAGGCCAATTTTGATCCATAATACCGCCATTGGAATTGATCCTTTTACGGATCGATGATCAAGAGGGATATTTCTCCGGAAGCATGAAAAAAAGTCACTCAACTACGGTAGACGTCAGATGTACTGGGACTTGAACTAAGATGAACCAATGTAAATACTCACAATCAACCAATAAAAATATATCCAAAGTCACATTAGATATCTTGATCATGCTTTCGAACAAAGCTGAAATTCATACATGATATGTTGAGTTACGTTTTATTGTCATTTCGACTTATATCTTGTTTGAAAAGTAACCAAACATGCGATTTTAGATAATATTTCCATATACACTTGATCATGTTTCCGAACAAAAACCGAGAGAAAGAGACACGAGACAGCTAAATTACAATCCACACCAACGATCACTTGTGGATAAGTTGTGACTGACTGATGATCATGCTTTTGAATATTCATTGATCATCTTTTCGCATTGCTGATGATCATTGTTCAGATAAGATATGATCATGCTTTCGTTACTATAATGATCATGGTTTCGGAAACATCATGATCATGCTTCTGAAAGATAAAAAAATAAATCCTTTTATAACAGTCAGTTAAAAGCAAATTCTCCGACAGATCATATGATCACCTTAATCATTATTAATCAGATTAATCAAAAAGATCAGTTATTTAAAAGCAACAAATTTTTCTTTATTTATGATCTATTTTTCTTTATTCTTTTGGAACCATAGCGATATTACGGTTCATGTGATACGGATTTAACAAACAAATGACCTCTGAAGAAAAATTATTGATCAAAGCGCCAAGGAATCATAAGGATGGCCACCTATTTGAAGTTTCCGAAGCAGCAGTTGATTGGATAGAGCAATATCAACACTTTAAAGGTGTGACTAAAAGCATCGTTGAATTACTGAATCTTATATCTCTTCAGGGGTTCCGTAGCAAAGATGGCCTAGTTTCAACAACAGAATTGATCGAAGCAACTGAAGGGAAATTGACCCGAGCAGCGATACAGCAGCGTTTAAGAGCCGCAGTTGCAATTGGCTTGTTTAAACAAATCCCTGTTCGTTTTGAAGAAGGATTAGCCGGTAAAACAATGCTGCACAAGTTTGTTAATCCTAACCAGTTAATTTCTGTATTAGGAGCGACAAGCCTGATTACGGAATCGGCTAAACAAACCGAAAAACGCAAACGCTCGAAAGCATTAGCTCAAACACAAGTAAACCAAAAATTGTTACATGAGCATGGCTTGAATACGCCACCAGCGATGAAAGATGAATCAGAACAATTTGTAGTGTCACCTACTAATTGGGCAGGGATCATCGACCAAGCTTTAGCGCCACCACGAACACGTAAAAGCTACCAAAAATCGATGGTTTCCATTTCAGGAACTCGCGCTGTGATCGAAACTCGATCATCAAAAAACATCATGACTGTCGATGATCTAATGACTCTGTTTGCTCTATTCACTTTAACAGTTCAATATCATGATTATCACCAAGAAGATTATCATTTAAACGCGAAACAGGTACCAAACAAAACACCTCTGTATATCACCGATATCCTTCAATTAAGGGGTAAAAAAGACAGTGGCCCAGCACGTGATTCGATCCGTGATAGTATTGATCGTATTGAATTTACAGACTTCCAGCTTCATGAGTTAACAGGACGTTGGCTGAGTGAAAACATGCCTGAAGGCTTCAAAAGTGATCGTTTTCGGTTTTTGGCCAGAACGATCACCGCATCAGAAGAAGCGCCAACAGAAAACAGCGATGGTGAGATCCGGATCAAACCCAATTTATACATTCTGGTTTGGGAACCTTCGTTTTTTGAAGAGTTATTAACTCGCGATTACTTTTTCTTGTTTCCACCTGAAATACTGCGTCAACACACATTGGTGTTCCAGCTCTATTCCTATTTTCGTAGTCGTATGTCACGTCGCCATACTGACGTTATGTTGCTAAGTGAATTAAATCAAAAGCTTGCAAGAAATATTGAATGGCGCCGTTTTTCTATGGATCTGATCCGCGAACTAAAACGTTTGTCTGAAGGCAAAGGTGATGATCAAATGTTTGTGGTGAATCTGTGGGGGTACCATCTCACGATCACATCAATGATCGAAAAGAATAAGATCCATGATTACCAAGTTGATATTAAGTGTGACGTTGAGGAAGTCTTACGTTATTCACGTGCAAAAACAACCAATGCCGGTAAACGTAATATGGCACCGACACTGCCAAACCCATTACGTCACGAAATGGTTTCAAAGCAGAAACTTGATGAATTATCCGAAATTATTGATGGGGAATTCGAACCTATTCAGCGGAAAACGGCATCACCTCGGGGTAACTTAGGCCGTCGAGTTAAGTTACGTAAGCACCTTGTAGAGATTAATGCCGATGAAATCACTATTACTCTTTCTAAATATACCTCTTCAGAGGCTTTAGAACGCAGTATAACGGCTTTAGCGGCTATGACCGGACATTCACCTACCTCCATCAGAAATGAGTGTCTAGAGCTCTTGGATAAGCTCGAATACCTAAAAGTTGGAGAAAGTGCTGTTCCGTATGAAACGTTAAGTAAGTTAATAGAGCTGTATAATAGCCAAACGAATCATCGACATTTATCAATTGAACGTTTGATCTCGGGTCTAGCTGTGCGCCGTAAGGTCTGTAAACAGATTTTTGAAGGTCATCTTGATGACTCCGTCTTTCGTGTTTTAGATGAATTAACGATAGGTGGATAAACTACAAACATCAGACATAAGCCTGACTTACTCCTGACATTTTGGTACGGCCTGCTCGCTATCATTTATCCCGAATAGACAACCTTTTGTCCTATCTGATGAATTAATAGATTGGCTCATATTGTTACATTCATTCTGAATAGTTTGCGAGTTCTCCCCAAGAACTCGCTTTTTTTTTTGCTTTAAATCTTTTACTAACACATCCACTCTCTCAACGTCTAAATTGCACTAGTTAGTGCCTTGCCTAACCTAAGAGCAAATACATTCTTAATGAAACGTATTTCGAGGTGACTTGGGATATCACTTCACTTAATGACGATGCTTCCCATGATCATGCTTTCGTATTTTTGATGATCATAACTGAGTTATCTTGATCATCGTTCCGTTAAGTCTCTCATGATCAATGTAAAAGAGATTAAAACTCGCATAACGCATAAGACTGCCTTGATCATGCTTTCGTCGGGTTATGAGTCGGCATGGGACATTAAAAAAAGAAATAGTCGTTTGAAGCGGTTGGTATTGAAACGTGGGGGTCAGCTCTACTGAAATGCGACTTGGATCAAAATAGAATTCTTTGGCACGAATCCCTTAAAGGTACTTCTAAGAATTAGCGTTAGCAAAGCTTTCTTCACGTAACATAGGACTAGTTGTTCGAACTATCGATTTAGTCACATTCCTTATCAAAATATCTTAACAGGACGTTTGACGTTTGCTAAAGAATACCTTGTCCCAAGCATGGTTTTTATTCGGAGGTGCTTATGTCAATCAATTCAATAGACCATGATGATATGGCGAATATGGCGAGTAAATGGGACTTCACGGAAGAAGCGGAAAATACAACTACTCAGCTACGCCCTGGTAAAGATTTGAAATCTGCTGAAGCTCGTCGTCGCATAGAAATGCTACGTGAGATTCGAGAAAGCGGATTAACCATTGAAGAAGCGAAAGAACTCGGTCTCCTTCATTAATTCAAATCATCATTCCTTGAAGGGTGACAGTCGTCACCCTTCGCTTTTTTAGAGCTATTCTTGATTTATCCATTGTAAACTGACATTTTGACTCTTAAATTTTGTCACGCGTATGATATATTGCGCATCAAAGTTTTTGACTAAGAGTTATTTCATGTCGTTTAATCTTGCACTGTTAGATGCCAAAGAGAAAAATAAAATCGAGCTTGATAAGCAAGCGTCGTTTATCGTTTGGAAAATGAAGCAGGCAAAAGCAGGACCTGAAGCTATCTCTTCGCAGCTCAAAACTATTCGTTCAGAAGAAGAACGTGAATGGTTTCAGAGCTCAGTCGACAAATACAAACGAGTTATGGGCGTTTTATAAGTAAACGCTTGTGTCTTTGCAGGGGGAATTGAATTGAGACTTTCTTCTGCTAAAATCCTCCGCAATAAATAGAACCAGAGAGAACATCCCGATGGGAAGAAGTTTTGAAGTGCGCAAAGCCTCAATGGCGAAAACTCAAGGCGCAAAAATTAAAGTTTATTCCAAATACGGTAAAGAAATTTACGTTTGTGCAAAAAACGGCGGTGCTGACCCTGATGCAAACCTTTCTCTTCGCGCATTGATCGCGAAAGCGAAAAAAGACCAAGTACCTGGCCACGTTATCGATAAAGCGATTGATAAGGCCACAGGTGGTTCTGGTGAAGATTACCAACCAGCTCGTTACGAAGGCTTTGGCCCTGGTGGTGCAAGCGTGATTGTTGACTGTCTGACAGACAACGGTAACCGTACTTTCCAAGACGTACGTCAGTGCTTTGTGAAAACAGGTGCGAAAATCGGTAACCCAGGAACCGTTTCTCATATGTTTGAACATCAAGCGGTTTTCCAATTTAAAGGTGAAGATGATGAACCTGTATTGGAAGCTTTGATGATGGAAGACGTAGACGTTACTGATATTGAAGTTGAAGATGGCATTGTGACTGTATTTGCTCCTCATACTGAATTCTTCAAAGCAAAAACAGCGTTAAACGACGCATTCCCTGAATTGACTATTGATGTTGAAGAGATCACTTTTGTACCTCAAACAAGTACTGAAGTATCAGGTGAAGATGCTGAGAAATTCCAAAAATTCTTAGATTTGCTAGATGATTGTGATGACGTTCAACAGGTTTATCACAATGCGGAAATCGCAGAATAATTCACACAATAATGTGTTGATGTAAATTTTTAAACGCCAGACATTTTCGTTTGGCGTTTTTCTTTCCCCAAATCTCATTTCAATTTTCTCTAAACACGTTGCTTCATACCGTTTCTAGCAACTATTCGTAATTTATTGTTGATTTTTACAGTGTAAATAGCCAAATACGTTTGGTGAATTTATGTGCGCAACATAACACTTTTACAACTTCGTTTTTTCTTACTGGACGCTAAATTATTTCTTATCTTTATGATTTAACGTGCTTCATGACTGTTATATGAATCAAATTGTCGATGTTCAATTTGATTATTTACCCAGTTTGTTAAAGAAATGTGACTTTTGTTCCGTTGTAAATGCTAAATATGTTCTACACATACAAGCTCTGAACGCTGTAAATAGCGATATTTTACGTGCAAATCAACTAATTCAATAATTTGTGTGATACCACAAAAATGGAATCAATTTTGATCTTAATCAAGCATGAGTACCTATAATTACTAGCGTTCAGAAAGGAAAACCGCGAAATATGCATGTGTATGTTTCGCTTATGTTTTCATTTGTGAAAGTTAAGATTGCATTTTGATCTGCTGGGATTTGTTCTGTTTTGTAAGCATAATGCGCCGCATGTAACAATTTGATTTCGATTGTAACTGTTTTGTTTACTATGTGTGGGTTGGTTTGTTGTTTTTATGTCGACATTTCTAATTCGCTCAACGGTGAGAGTTACTCTTTAGGTCGTTGTTACAAGCTCAACACATTATAAAAAACTATATGTAAATCCACCGCAGACTCCTAAAGTGCTCACTTTTTTTTGGAATCTGCAAATAATACAGTCGAGAAAGTCAATGGAAGCCTCAAGATATAAAAGCATCATATCGAAGGCAGGGATACTTATGTTAGCCCTTGCTCTTTCGGGATGTAAGTTTGTGCTACTTGACCCGAAAGGCGACATTGGTGTTCAGGAAAAAGAGTTGATCCTTACTGCTCTGGTCCTAATGCTGATTGTCGTCATTCCTGTGATATTGATGACGATTTATTTCGCCTACAAGTATCGCGCAAGTAACACCAACCATGAAGAATACTCGCCTGAATGGTCTCACTCTAACAAGATAGAAGTTATAGTGTGGGCTATTCCTATTATTATTATTGCTATTTTGGCAACGATAACTTGGCGATCAACTCACCATTTAGAGCCTTCGAAACCCATAGCAAAAGATGGTCAAAAAACGATGACCATTGAAGTGGTGGCGATGGACTGGAAATGGCTGTTCATCTACCCCGAAGAGAAAATAGCAACCATTAACTACGTTGCGTTTCCAAAAGAAACACCGGTTAAGTTCAAGCTCGTTGCTGACAACATTATGAACTCTTTCTTTATTCCTCAGTTGGGTAGTCAATTATACGCCATGCCTGGAATGGTCACTCGTTTGCATCTGATTGCCAATCATGCCGGGGATTATCGTGGTATTGGAGCGAGTTTTAGTGGGGATGGTTTCTCTCACATGAAGTTCAAAGCAACAGCATTGCCTGATGAAGCGAGCTTTAAACAGTGGGTGACTGAAGTGAAAGCCTCCAGCGATTCAATTCGTAGCTTCTCAGATTACCAGGTACTGGCGAAACCAAGCATTGATGCGCCTGTTCAATACTTCTCATCCGTTCCTGATCATCTGTTTGATGATGTTGTTTTACAGCATCCAGGTAGTGAGATGAATAGCATGGGTCATATGCCGGTTAAGCCTGTTGAACACGCTGAATCTGGTGAACATTCGTCTCCAATGACAATGGACACTGATAAAAGTCATTCATCAATGACTGAACAGAAAGGGTAATCGAGATGTTTGGAAGATTGACATTAGAATCCATTCCATACCATGAGCCAATTATTATGGTAACCCTATCCGTCATTGCGATTATTGGTATTGCAGTGTTGGCTTTAATCACTCGGATGGGGAAATGGCAATATTTATGGAATGAGTGGTTTACGTCCGTAGACCATAAAAAATTAGGTTTCATGTACATTGCAGTCGCAATGATCATGTTAATTCGTGGCTTTTCTGACGCCGTCATGATGCGTAGTCAGCAGGCTCTTTCCGCGGCTGGGGAAGCGGGCTATTTACCACCACATCACTATGATCAAATCTTTTCCGCGCACGGCGTGATTATGATTTTCTTTGTAGCGATGCCATTGGTTATCGGCTTAATGAACATTGTTGTTCCGTTGCAAATAGGTGCACGCGATGTTGCTTTCCCATACCTTAATAACTTGAGCTTTTGGCTATTTGTTGTTGGTGTAATTCTAACAAACATGTCGCTAGGGCTAGGTGAATTTGCTCGTACCGGATGGTTAGCTTATCCACCATTATCTGGAATTAAGGCGAGTCCGGGAGTTGGGGTCGATTATTGGATATGGGCGCTGCAGATATCGGGTGTCGGTACGACATTAACGGGTGTTAACTTCTTCGTGACTATCTTGCGTATGCGTACGCCTAGTATGCCACTGATGAAAATGCCTGTGTTCACATGGGCTTCTCTGTGTGCCAATATCCTAATCATCATTTCATTCCCAATTTTGACAGTAACTATTGCTCTGTTAACGTTGGACCGTTACTTAGGTTTCCACTTCTTCACCAATGATATGGGTGGGAACATGATGATGTATATCAACTTGATATGGGCTTGGGGTCACCCTGAAGTGTATATCTTGGTTCTGCCAGTATTTGGTGTTTTCTCCGAAGTCACTGCGACATTCTCGCGCAAAAAATTGTTCGGTTATACCTCACTAGTATGGGCAACTATTGTTATTACCATCCTTGCTTTCGTTGTTTGGCTGCACCACTTCTTTACCATGGGCAGTGGCGCGAATGTGAACGCGTTCTTCGGCATCGCAACCATGATCATCTCGATACCGACAGGGGTTAAGATATTCAACTGGTTGTTTACCATGTACAAAGGGCGTATTACCTTTACAACACCAATGATGTGGACAATCGGTTTCTTGATCTCATTCAGTATCGGTGGGATGACCGGGGTATTGATGGCCGTTCCTGGTGCTGACTTTGTTCTGCACAACAGTGTGTTCTTGATTGCTCACTTCCATAACGTGATCATCGGTGGGGTCGTATTCGGTTGTTTTGCTGGTATAACTTACTGGTTCCCTAAAGCAACGGGATTCAAGTTGAACGAAACTTGGGGTAAACGTGCATTTTGGTTCTGGCTAATTGGCTTTATTTTAGCCTTCTTACCACTGTATGCGCTTGGATTTATGGGAATGACTCGTCGTTTAAGTCAAGACCTTAACCCTGAATATTTCCCATTCTTAGCCGTTGCTGCCTTTGGTACTGCGCTAGTGGCTGTCGGTGTGCTTTGCCAAGTTATGCAGTTCATCGTCAGTATTCGTGATCGCAAACTAAACGAAGACGTGACGGGCGATGCATGGGATGGACGTACGCTTGAATGGTCTGTTTCATCACCACCACCATTCTACAACTTTGCTGTTATTCCTAAAGGGGATGAGCTTGATGCTTTCTGGTATCAGAAAGAACGTGGCGAACACGACATCAACAAAGAAGTAGAATACGAGCGCATTCATATGCCTAAGAATACACCAACGGGGATTTATGTATCCTTCTGGTCGCTATTATTCGGTGTCGGTATGATCTGGTACATCTGGTGGTTAGCCATCATTGGTTTTGCAGGTATTGTGATCACTTCTATCATTCACAGCTTTAACGATGACGTAGATTACTACGTTGAAGTAGATGAAATTAAAGCGATTGAACAGGCACACCGTGAACGTGTTGCACAAGCAAAGCAAGCAGAACTCAATGAAAGCAATAAAGATGATGTGGAGGTGAAATATGCACGCTGATGCTCACGCGCACGATCACCATAACGCAGGTGGAAACAAACTGTTTGGTTTTTGGATCTACCTAATGAGTGACTGTATTTTGTTTGCAAGCTTGTTTGCAACATTTGCAGTACTGAGAGATGCCACCGCTGGTGGTGTCTCTGGCCGTGATATTTTTGAGTTACCGTTTGTATTTGTCGAAACCATGTTACTGCTACTAAGTAGTATTACGTTTGGTTTTGGTATGATCGCGATGAAACGCAAGCAAATTGGTGCTCTTAAACTATGGATGGTAGTGACATTCATCCTAGGCGCGGGTTTCATTGGAATGGAAATTTACGAATTCCATCACCTAATTCATGCTGGCTACGGCCCAGATCACAGCGCATTTCTGTCTGCCTTCTTCACTTTAGTGGGGACCCATGGCTTGCACGTAACCTTCGGTTTGATTTGGTTAGCCGTTGGCCTAGTGCAACTGAATACCAAAGGCTTAACAGAAACCATGGAAACACGTTTTGGTTGTTTAAGCTTGTTCTGGCACTTCCTTGATATCGTTTGGATCTGTGTCTTCACATTTGTTTATCTAGTAGGGGTGATTTCATGAGTAATCAACACGCCGAATCCAGTGTGAAAGGCTATGTCGTTGGTTTTATTGCTTCACTGATTCTGACCATTGTTCCTTTCTACTATGCAAGCACGCAGAGCTTGTCACAAGCAGCAACCTACTCAATATTGTTTGGTTGCGCGATTGTGCAAGTTATCGTTCATTTTATCTATTTCTTGCATATGGAAGTGAAAACAGAAGAGGGGCGCTGGAATTTTATTTCACTGTTCTTCTCAGCCATTGTGGTGTTAATTGTGATTGGTGGTTCTATCTGGATCATGTGGAATCTTAATATCAACATGGCGATGTAGGCAGCATTATGCTTAAAGGTTACCTTTCTATCACCAAACCCGGAATCATCGTTGGTAATCTGATTTCTGTAGCAGCAGGGTTTTTCCTTGCTGCTCAGTCAGAATCAGCCAGTGCGTCATTACTGCTGTATACCATGTTAGGTGTCGGAATGGTGATTGCATCTGGATGTGTCGTTAACAACATTTTTGATCGTGATATCGATTTGAAAATGGCTCGAACTTGCAACCGTAAACTAGCAAAAGGAGAGGTGAATGCGGATCATGCGTTTATTTTTTCTTTGCTGCTGTTGCTAACCGGTACAGCCTTGGTTTATCGCGCGGCTAATCCACTGTCTGCCGTAGTGGTGTTGTTAGGATATGTGTTTTATGTATTCTTCTACACCATGTGGTACAAGCGCTCATCGGTTTATGGCACGCTGGTGGGAAGTATTTCAGGTGCGGTGCCACCTTTGGTTGGCTACCTAGCGGTAACAAACTACATCAATATCGAAGCTATTTTGCTTTTTGCATTGTTCTGTCTTTGGCAAATGCCGCATTCGTACGCAATTGCAATGTTTCGTATGGATGACTACCGCAAGGCCAATATACCGGTACTGCCTGTTGTTGCTGGGATTGAAAAAGCACGAAAACATATGATGGCATACGTTGTTGCTTTCAATATTGTGGCGTTTGCTTTGTTCCTTCTTGGTGAAGCGGGTTATGAGTATTTGTTAGTGGCTAGCGCAGTGTGTTTCATGTGGACTCGTGTGACATTTCGTCCTGTGACACAAGAGAATTATGTGGCTTGGTCTAAATCGGTGTTCAAAGTGTCTTTGGTCGTCGTTATGGGGTTAAGTTCTGTTCTTGGGCTAGAATTAATGACATCCACTTTCATCTGATGAAAGCAGTAGAATAGTTATCCAAAGGCGCTCATCTGAATTGAGCGCCTTTTTTATTTGAAGCTGTTATACTGGCACTTGTTTCTTTACTACCTTAATAGAGCCGAATCCATGAGCTTAAAAACTGAACTGCAAAACCTAAACAACCGTTTAGATACTCGTCGCCGCAAATTAGACACGGCTCGTCAGCGTGGCGATCAAGAGCTAATTACTCGCTTCACTAATGAAATTGACGAATTAACCAAAAAAATCTCACAAATCAAGCACAAGCAAGATTATGAGGTAAATAAAAAGCGTCGAGAACTAAACCAAATGCCGTTCTCTCGTGAACTGACGAAAGCTGAACAGGCTGATCTTGGTAAGCTAAAAAAATCAGTGAAAGGTCTGGTGGTGGTTCACCCGATGACTAAAGAAGGCAAATTATTACAGTTAGAAGTCATGACAGGCTTTGCTCCTCGTCCTTTCTAAATCATACCGTAGAGTGGGGGAGTGGTGTTTAACTGCCTCACTCGTCTCGCCGTTTAATCTAAAAAAACATGCCGTTAATAGCCCAGCATATTGAGCCAATGCTCTGCCGTGGCAATCGCTTCTTTACGGTTAGCGATATTCAACTTTTGATACAGATTGCGAATATGGGTTTTAATGGTTGTTCCAGCAACATCTAATTCTTGTGCAATTTGCTCGTTACTTAATCCTGAATAGATTAATCCCAAGACTTGCCATTCTCGCGACGTCAGTGGGCTGGTACGAATAAGTTCTGGTGCATGGGTACTGGTCGTTAACTTTTTAATAAACTCTTCGTCAAAGTGTACTGAGCGACTATTTTGGACACTTTCTATGGCTTTAATGATATTTTTTGCGCGGAATTTTTCTGCATCTGATAGTGCCGTCTGATTGGCTACTCTCTTAACGACGGGCAATATTAACTCTCCACCTAAAAGGTAATTACCCACCATGCCGGTTTGAGATGAAAGCTTAAGGGCTCGTTGCATACATTTATCCGCTTTATCATGCTGATTCTGGTGCTCGTATAAGTAGGCTTGTAACACTTGAGCACGATTAAGATCGGTAACCAGTTGGTAAGTGGTTGCTTCTTTGATAAGGAAGTTTAAACCTTGTAAGGCGAGTTTTTCTTGGCCGATAATCATATTAGCGCGAACAATATTTCGCCATTGCAGTTGGGTAAAATGATTTCGTGCCTCCTTGGGGTTGGAGGTATTGGCTAACCACTGCTCAACAGCGTCGGTATCTCCACTGACTTGCCAATAGAGAATCAAAGCGGCAGATGCATGTGCTGTCCAATCAACGTGAAATGTGGACGTATTGATGCGCTGCTGTATTTCACTGATATAACGACTTGCTTTATCTATCTCTCCGCGACTTATCGCTATGATTGCGAGTAATGAATAGCAATGTAAGTGCTTACTGCGCATCCCTTCGCCTAGCACCTCTAACCCCAGCAAAGCGTTAGTTTCACTTTCTTCTAATTGATTCCAGCACCAGAGTAATTGACCTCTTATACGAAGTAAAAATTCATGTAAGGGAAGCTGCTGTAAGTGATGTTCTTTAATGAACTGAAAGGCATTATCTTGTACTTCATAAGCAGCTTGAGCATACCCTTGGGCAAGCAAAATTTCGCTTTGTTGTAACATAGCCCAAAGTGCTTGAGGATAGATTTGATATTGGCGAGCGAGTTTTTCGGTTTGCTGCATCATTGATAATGCACGGCTTAAATCGCCGAGAACGTGATTAACTTCTCCCACGACTGAAGTGGCGACGATACGGCTTTGATAGGTTGTATTATCAAGGAAACTTAATGCTTGCTCTGCTAACTCGAGTGCCTCATTGGGCTGATTTTGATTAATCGCAACTTGTGCTTTGAGCGCGTTAAATTCGGCCTGTTCGCGAGTGCTGGGTGCTATTTTACGCAAAGCCATCTGCTGATCGGCATAATCTAATAGGCTTGCCACCTCTTCGTATCGATGCTGACTTTGTGCTAACCACGCTTGCATTAGGCACAAACTTGGATGGCTATAGAGCGCTTCATCGTCCAGGCTATCAATTGCAATATCTAGCGCTTCTAACGCGCCTTGGTTAAATAAAGTCCAACCATGAGTGAGCAGTATATCCACTTGTAATGCCATGTTATGCCCTAAACTGGCGTGATGAAGGGCGAGGTTAGCATTGTTTTGGTTGAGCCAAGCTTGGGCAGCTAAAGAATGCAACTGAGCTTCTTGATCAGGCAAGCGACTTTGTCTCTGATGAGTAAGAAATTCCGCAAAAAGGTTGTGAAAGCGAAACCAATGACCTGATTCGTAATGAGAAAATAGTCGTCTATTCGCCGCAGAAGATACCGTTCTGACTGGCCAAATGAATAGCCCTAAACGCGATAGCTGCTCTAGTCGGCGCAACGCGTCATCATTACCGGTAATAATGCACGCCATCTCTGCATTAAAATCTTCAACGATGGAACATTGCATCAAAAATATTTGCGTATCGGGATCGAGTTGAGAAAAAACTTCTTCGATCAAATATTCCCACAAGTGGGTATGATCTGGCGGGGTTGTGTTGGGATCCCAATCGCTGGATTCTGGGTGGGATTGCATGGCGATCAATTGCAACGCAGAAGGCCAACCCTCTACATATTGGCGTAGGTGTTTAACCGTGACATCATCGAGTAATTTCCCAGTTCTTTTGGCCATAAAACGTGCGGTTTCATCATTATCAAACGCTAACTGCTGGTGGTCGATTTCGACTAACTGTTCTCTTACTCTTAGATTTGCCGTGCCCAGTGGTGGGACAGATCGAGAAGTTAAAACCAGTGTGATCGTTGTAGGTAAATGTTTTAAGAAAAAGCGCATCGCATCGTGGATGTCCTCGTTATGGATATGGTGATAATCATCGAGAACAAGATAGGTATGATGGGATATTGCGGTTAACTCTCCCAGTAACATCGTAAATAGTGCGTGCAGTGACGTATATTGATGATGTTGAGCCAATGTTTGACTATTTTCGCATTGACCATCTAAAGCTTGATTAAGTGCTTGAATTAAATAATTTGTGAAGCGATAACTGTCATTATCGCTGGGGTCAATATTGAACCACCCGACATGAGGTTCATTATCCAGCCATTCCAGCACCATCGTTGTTTTACCATAACCCGCAGGAGTGCGAAACAAGACCAGCTTGGCTTGTTGCGCCTGTTTAAGTATGGCCAAAATCCTTGGCCGAATTATGCGGTGGTTCTGTCTATCAGGACGAACCAGCTTTGATGGGATCCACATGTTTTATGTCGTTCTCTTTATAGGTAGAAGATCACAATGCGCGGATCGATCGAGGATCGAAAAAGAGTCATGCGCTGTGTTATTTGAGCTGTGTGATTAACGCTACCTGAATATATTTTCACCATGTTTTGATCATTAACGATATTTCACTATCTGGACAAGAAATCCTTTACCTACGCCCTAATAATGAGATTTTTATCACAAAATAAAGTCTTAATCTCTTCTCTTAGCTTATCTTCTGTACCAGATAGAATGAAATTTAGTCGTTTAATACCAAGTTAGTGTGATCTATACAACATTTTTGATCTCTATTCTGAATGGTTATTCGCTATGCAATCAAAAGCAGAACTACTGTTAATACAAGTAGGATACCTATGTCGTCATAGTTGGCTTGGGGTCCGGGTGGGTCGCTCAGATGAAACGTGTTTACTCAACATGATCGAAAAAACGTTACAGAA
The DNA here is from genome assembly GCF_009874545.1 of Vibrio eleionomae. Taxonomy (NCBI): domain Bacteria; kingdom Pseudomonadati; phylum Pseudomonadota; class Gammaproteobacteria; order Vibrionales; family Vibrionaceae; genus Vibrio; species Vibrio eleionomae. The sequence goes on from NZ_WEKT01000050.1 coordinate 27,065, forward strand.
CGAGTCACAACCTTAGGTACGGCATTCTCTACGCCTCACAAACTACGCCCACTCAGTTGAGTGGGAGGATGAGGTGTCTCAATAAAAAGGGATGCACGATATGTCTCAAATGGATGAAATAACAGGTGAGATTTCGCAATGAAACCTACGCAAAAATACCCGTTCGATAAAGAGTTATTTAAAGGTAATGTTAAACGTCATTTAAATGCGACTTATGCAACGACCGTTGAGCATGCTTCAACCCATGCTTGGTACTTAGCAATGGCGCGTGCACTGGCTGAATTAACCATGTTGAACTTGCTAGAAACAGAGCAAGACGAACGGATCGTTAAAGCGAAAAGCCTCAACTATCTTTCTCTAGAATTTTTGATTGGTAGGCTGACTGGTAATAACTTAATCAGTTTAGGATTGTTCGATTCCGTTGCCGATGCAATGTCGGAATTAGGACAGAATGTTACCGATTTGCTTGAAGAAGAGCGTGACCCATCATTGGGAAATGGTGGTCTTGGTCGTTTGGCCGCATGTTATATGGATTCCTGTGCAGCACTAGAATACCCCACAGTGGGTTATGGTTTGCACTATGAATATGGTCTATTTAAACAATCATTTGATCATTGTCATCAGAAAGAATCTCCAGATGCATGGCAGGGGATTGAAGGCTATCCATGGGAAGTTCCACGTCCGGAATTAAAGCAAGACATCGGTTTTTACGGTCATGTTGAAGTTACACATGTGGATGGAAAGGAAAAGCGCCACTGGGTGCCTGGGATGATCGTACAAGCGATGCCATGGGATTTACCCATTGTCGGATTTGAAAATGACACGGTTTATCCGCTGCGTTTATGGGAAGCCCGAGCTATTGCTCCTTTCTCCTTGGAAAGCTTTAACAATGGTAACTATTTTGAAGCGCAGCACGCTTTGATTGATGCTGACAACATCACCAAGGTGCTGTATCCAAACGATAACCATGAAAAGGGCAAAACACTGCGTTTAATGCAGCAATATTTTCATAGTGCTGCATCTGTTCGTGATATTTTGCGTCGTCACTTAAATGCCGGGTTTTCACTAGAAGAGTTACCTGAGCACGAAACTATCCAGTTAAATGATACTCACCCAACAATCGCTATTCCTGAGTTGATGCGGATTTTCATTGATGAAAAAGAGATGTCTTGGGAAAAAGCGTGGGGAATTTGTAGTAAGACTTTTGCTTACACTAACCACACTTTGTTGCCTGAAGCGCTGGAAACATGGGATGAAGGGTTAATCCAACGGTTATTGCCTCGTCATATGGAGATTATCTACGAAATTAACCGCCGATTCTTATTGGAAGTGAGTGCTAAGTGGCCCGGTGATGTATCGAAGCAGCAAACGCTATCAGTGATTCAAGAAGGCTTCCATCGTATGGTACGAATGGCCAATCTTTGTGTCGTTGGCTCTTATGCGGTGAATGGTGTTGCGGCAATGCACTCTCAATTAGTAAAACAGCATCTTTTCCCTGAGTTCAACGAACTTTATCCTGGACGTTTACAAAACGTGACCAACGGGATTACCCCTCGTCGTTGGCTGAAGTTTTGTAACCCTGGTCTTTCTGACCTCATCACAGAAAAAATTGGCGATAAATGGACCTCACATTTAGATCAGCTGCAAGCCATTGCTAAATATGCCGATGATAAAACCTTCCAGCAACGTTTTATGGCGGTGAAGAAAGAGAATAAAGAGCGGTTGGCCGCTTGGGTGAAAGATCATATGGACATTGATCTTAATACCGATGCCATTTTTGATGTGCAAATAAAGCGGTTACATGAATACAAACGTCAGCATTTAAACATGCTGCACATATTGTCGCTGTATCATCGCTTAACAACGGATCCAGATTTTGATATGCAACCGAGAGTGGTGTTCTTTGCTGCCAAAGCTGCGCCAGGCTATCACCTTGCCAAAGAGATTATTTATGCGATCAACAAAATCGCCGAAAAAATTAATGCGGATCCGCGAGTCAATGACAAGTTGAAAGTCGTTTTCATTCCTGATTATCGCGTCAGTATTGCAGAAATTATTATTCCAGCAGCCGATGTTTCAGAACAAATTTCTACAGCAGGTAAAGAAGCATCGGGCACCGGTAACATGAAACTTGCACTCAATGGCGCTTTGACTATCGGTACGATGGATGGTGCTAACGTCGAAATTCGTGAAGAGGTTGGCGATGACAATATTTACATCTTTGGCCTCGATATCGATGGCGTCAATGAATTGCGAGCGAGTGGGTATAACCCTTATGACTTCTACCAGGCTGATCCGTTACTTAAAGCATCTTTAGATCTTTTAGTTGGTGAAGAATTTACTCCCGGTGAACCAGGAAAATTACGCACAACGTATGACAGCTTGCTTAATGGTGGGGATCCTTACCTAGTACTGGCGGATTTTGCTTCTTATGTTGAAGCTCAAACCCAACTTGATCTTGATTACGGCGATCAATCTGGTTGGGCTAAAAAGGCCATTCTGAATACAGCACTAATGGGTAAATTCAGTTCGGATCGTAGTATTCAAGATTATGTGAAGCAGATTTGGAAACTAACACCAGTCAAGCGCTAGTAGTGCCATAACGGTACTTAAGATGGTTCCAAGGATTGTGATTGAAAAGCATGGAAGCTTTTCGGAGTTGGGAATGATTGATAGTAATGTACTAAAAAAAGTGGCTGAGCAGGCGAATATTTCAGACAGTTACATCAGCGCTCGAGGAGAATTTACTCCTGTTGCAGCGGGTGTGATAGAGCAACTATTGGCTGATCTGGGTTACGATATCAGTAGTGATGATTTGTTATTAGCCAGTGCAGAAAAAAAGCACAAAGCGGAATTACTCGAGCCTGTGTTGGTATTACACCAAGATGAGGCGTTAGAAATACCATTACGGGTATCCATAGGTAGTCGAGCTTCTGATTTTCATTGGTCACTGATTACTGAACAAGGAAATACGTTTCAGGGAGATGTGAGTGAGGTGATTGCTTGTGATGATCGCGAACACACTGGTACTCTCATTTTGCATCTACCGGTTCAGCTTGAAATAGGGTATCACCAATTTACGTTGACCCGAAAACGGCGCAAGGCGCCTTATCAGATGCGTTTAATTATTGCTCCGCGAGCATGCTATAAGCAGCCAGAGATACAACAAGGTAAAAAGTTATGGGGCCCAAGCGTGCAATTATATACGCTTAAAACCCAACACAATTGGGGAATGGGGGATTTCGGCGATTTAAAACAATTGGTTTCAGATATTGCCTCTCGTGGTGGGGATTTCGTCGGTCTTAACCCGATTCATGCCCTATTTCCTGCTAACCCTGAAGCGGCTAGCCCTTATAGTCCATCTTCTCGACGTTGGTTAAACATCCTCTACATTGATGTCAGTTCAGTTCCTGAGTTTTCATTAAGTGCCACGGCGCAGCAAGTGGTGGGAGGGCCTGAGTTTCAATCTCGTTTGCAGAAAGTACGTGATACCCATTGGGTCAACTATACCGACGTTGCTGAACTTAAAATGAGTGTATTGCCGCTGCTTTATGATGAATTTAAACAGCGTCATTTATCGAGTAATAGTGAGCGTGCCCAGTTATTTAAGCAGTTCGTAGAAGAGGGGGGAAGTAGCTTACTACAGCAGGCCACATTTGATGCTCTTCATGTTCACTTGCAAAACGAACAGCATAATTTATGGGGTTGGCCAGCCTTTCCTGAGCAATATCGCCGCTACGAAAATAGTGAAGTGCAGCAGTTTGCTCAAGAGCATCAGGATAAAGTGCAACTGTATCTGTATCTCCAGTGGGTTGCCGATACACAAATTCACGAAGCGCAGCAACTCGCGTTACAAAAAGGAATGACAGTCGGGTTATATCGTGATCTTGCCGTTGGTGTGGCTGATTCTGGCTCTGAAACTTGGTCTGATAATGGTAATTTGGTGCTGCAAGCCAGCGTTGGCGCTCCGCCAGATATACTTGGACCGTTAGGGCAAAATTGGGGACTGCCTCCTCTAAATCCTCAAAAATTGCAGGAAACAGGGTATGAACTGTTTATCCAGTTATTGAGGCGTAACATGCAGCATTGTGGTGCTTTACGTATTGATCACGTTATGGGATTACTGCGTTTATGGTGGATTCCGCGTGGTGAGTCTGCTACCAATGGTGCATATATGTATTATCCCGTTAAAGACATGCTAGCGATTCTTGCGCTTGAATCCCATCGTCAACAATGCAGTGTTATTGGCGAAGATTTGGGAACCGTTCCCGATGAAATGGCAGATTTGTTGCGTGATGCTGGTGTTCACTCCTACAAAGTTTTCTTCTTTGAAACCTCCAAGACAGATGGAGGCTACATATCACCTAAGCATTATCCGATTCAATCGATGGCGACACTGTGCACTCACGACATGCCGACGCTACGAGGATTTTGGCACTGTGAAGATTTAAAACTGGGTGGTGAAATTGGTCTATATCCAGATAAAGAACAACTGCAGCGTTTATTTGATGACCGTTTACGCAGTAAACAAGGTATTTTGGATTCTGTCGCCGGTCATGGCCGTTTGCCTGAAGGGATTGGCCATGATGCCATGTATGTGCCGATGGATTCCTATTTGAGTGAAGCATTGCAATTACACGTTGCTGCCGGTTCTTCTGCTCTGCTAAGCGTACAACTAGAAGATTGGTTGGAAATGGATCAGCCAGTGAATATTCCTGGCACCGTTGATGAGTACCCTAACTGGCGACGTAAGTTATCTTGCAACTTGGAGCAAATGTTTGCCAAAGAAGAAGTGAATCGTATGGCGGCTCATTTAAGTGAAATACGCCGGCAAGTGTCACGATCTTAGCCAAAAGAGTGGTATCGCTACTGTGGCAGGATTCACTCAGCTTAGACTCTGACTCTTGTGATTTGTTAGTAATGGATAGCAGAAGTGGATCTTAGCTCACTCTATCTAAAATTAGGGTTCGTTAATATGACTTTAGGTGACTATTCTTTGGAGAGGGTGGTACTCTAAGTCATTACCAGATATCAACTATTGGTAATAGATTGACCCTTAAATGTTGTTACTGAGTAGATCTGAATGGCTTGCTCAGTATTCATGGAAGAGAAACATATCACGATCAACAGATTGATCGTGATAGATACAGTTAGGTTAGGAGTCGTTCTATATTGAATATAATGAAAAAACCTTCGAAGTTACAGCTCGCTTATCAAGCGTTAGATAACGCCCATTTCTCTGATCCATTTGCTTGTTTAGGCCCTTTTGTGGCCGATAAACATATTGCTCTACGGGTATGGATGCCTGGGGCGAGTGGCGTCGAACTGCTGGTGGAAGGTGAAGAGAGAATCGCCTTGGAGCCCGAATGGGATGGCGGATTTATTTTACCTTCTTCACGTGACTTACGTTTTACGCATTACCAATTAGCGATCGATTGGGAAGGAACTGAGCAAATTCTTGATGACCCTTATCAATATCATGAAGTGTATGCAGAATATGAAGATCTGCACACACCAAAAACCATGTATCACCATATGGGGGCACAGCTAGTCTCTATTGAGCGTGACGGCAAGATCATTAACGGTACGCGTTTTTTAGTTTTTGCACCCAACGCATCATCTTGTAGCCTGATTGGTAGTTTCAATGAGTGGGATGGACGCCGTACACCAATGCAGCGTTTAGATTACGGCATATGGGGAATCTTTATGCCAGATCTCCCAGAAGGCACACCATACAAATTTGAATTAAAAGGTCCAAATGGTGAAGGGTTACCGCATCGCGCTGACCCTTGGGGCTTTTATGCCGAACAATATCCATCTTTTGCTTCTGTCACTTATGATCACAATCGTTATCAATGGCGAGATCAACCGTGGTTGCAGCGCCCAGTAACGGAAAAACGTAAACAAGCATTATCATTTTACGAGATACATGTTGGCTCATGGCGCAGAGGAGAAAATAATCGTTTTCTCAATTACCGTGAATTAGCTGATCAATTGGTGCCATATTTGATGGGAATGGGCTACACCCATGTGGAGTTAATGCCCGTCGCTGAATATCCATTTTACGGTTCTTGGGGCTATCAACCCGTAGGTTTATTTGCACCAACCAGCCGTTTTGGTAACCCAGATGATTTCAAATATTTTGTCGATAAGTGTCACCAAGCCAATATCGGTGTTGTACTGGATTGGGTGCCTGCACATTTTCCTTCAGACAGCCATGGGTTGGCGAATTTTGATGGTACACCTTTGTATCATGATCCTGACCCGCGGCGTGGATGGCATCAAGATTGGAACTCTTATATCTATGATATGGGTAAAGAGCATGTGCGTCGTTTCTTGGTGTCTAACGCTTTATATTGGTTTGAACAGTTCCATATTGACGGTATTCGAGTCGATGCGGTGGCTTCGTTGCTCTATTTAGATTACTCCCGTAGCCATGATCAATGGATTCCGAATATTGATGGCGGCCGGGAGAACTATGAAGCGATTGCGATGTTGAAATGGATGAATGAGGAAGTGTATAAGCATTTCCCTAATGCGATGACCATCGCAGAAGAATCGACCGCCTATCCAGGGGTTTCTAGTCCAACCTTTCTTGGCGGTTTGGGGTTTGGCTTTAAATGGAATATGGGTTGGATGCATGACAGCCTAGAGTACATGAAAGAAGACCCTATTAATCGAAAATATCACCATAATACGATTACTTTCCCGCTGATTTATGCCCATAGCGAAAACTATATATTGTCGCTGTCTCATGATGAAGTCGTGTATGGAAAACAGTCGCTGATCTATAAAATGCCAGGCGATGAATGGCAACAAACCGCAAACTTACGCGCTTTCTTTGGGTATATGTATGGCCAACCGGGTAAAAAGCTAAACTTTATGGGGGCTGAATTTGGGCAAACCAGTGAATGGAATCATGACGATCAGTTGCAATGGTTCTTGCTTGATTTTGCTCGCCATAAAGGAATTCATAAATTGATTCATGACCTGAACCACCTTTACCGTAATGAGTCTGCGTTATACGAATTAGATAACGAACCGAAAGGATTTGAGTGGCGTTTAACGGATGCTGCCGATATCAGCGTACTCGCTCATGAGAGAATGAGTGAGCATGGCGAGCGGATTCTGGTGATCACTAATTTTACTCTAGTTCCTCACGAAAACTTCCGCTTGGGTATGCCATGTGCGGGCAGTTATCAACTCATCCTAAATACTGATGATCGCCGTTATGATGGCAGTGATTTTATGGTGCGTTCGCAAGTACAAACCGAAAAAATAGACAGTGAAGGTTTACCCCAATCCTTAAATTTACGCTTACCGCCATTGGCCACGGTGTACTACAAATTCTTACGTTAGTTCTTGTTAATTGTCTTGCTTTGTTTTGCCCAATTTACACTGTGAATTGGGCTTTTTTGTCGGTAAGTTTTACTAATATAAATCTGATCTGAAGCAGGATCACAGTTTCAAAAAGCGTCGTTTGTACGAAGTTTGCCCAGCAAGCAAGATCTTGCTCAGGGCTAGGCAGGTTATTGCTTTAAAACGTGATGATTGATTATAACTATATGATTTTTATAAGGGCGATTGTTGGCATTGACCTTGCTCTCTTTATATTGACAACGCGCTAGGCGCAATCATCAATATTAGAAAGGAATTTGCAATGCCAACTCCATGTTATATCTCTATCGAAGGTCAAACTCAGGGTCTTATCACTGCTGGCGCATGCACAGCAGATTCAATCGGTGATTCTTATGTAGAAGGCCATGAAGACGAAATGCTGGTTCAAGAGTTCGATCACAACGTGACTGTTCCAACGGATCCTCAATCAGGTCAACCTGCAGGCCAGCGTGTTCATAAAGCATTTAAGTTTACTGTATCGCTAAACAAAGCGGTTCCATTGCTATACAACGCATTGGCATCTGGCGAAAAAATGTCGACAGTTGAACTGAAATGGTACCGTACTTCTATCGAAGGTAAACAAGAGAACTTCTTTACCACTAAGCTAGAAAACGCATCCATCGTAGATATTCGTTGTGAAATGCCACACTGCCAAGATCCGACTAAATCGGACTTTACCCAAAATCTCACTGTTTCATTGACTTACCGTAAGATCACTTGGGACCACGTTAATGCGGGTACTTCGGGTTCAGATGACTGGCGCACACCTGTCGAAGCGTAATCCATCACGCTTGAAGCACTCATCGCTCACCCAAGAGGTGAGCGATAAATCGAACCTTAAGCCCAAGGCATCATAGTGGTGTTTTGAGCTTAAGGTTTTACTGTTTATAAAGAATAAAGGAAAAACAGGATGGCAAGGCTAGGTTATTCAATAAAAATAGACGGAGTGGAAGACGATACGTTAGTCGTTCGACGCTTTGAAGGGCACGAATCCCTGTCAGACAGTTTGTTTAAAGGTCAACCCTGTTACGGCTTTAAATATTTTATCGAATTGGCGACTCGGCAAACGGATCTCACCCCCGATCAAGTTGTTGATAAAATGGCAGAACTGACTCTGTATCGTGATGATGAAGTCGTACAACGCGTCAATGGCGTGGTTCGCAACTTTACTCAGGGCGATATTGGACACAACTACACATTTTATTCATTAACATTAGTGCCTGCGCTTGAGCGTTTGTCACTGCGTCAAAACAGCCGCCTGTTTCAACTCAAAACAGTGCCTGAAATCATTTCTATTCTGCTGCAAGAAATGGGAGTGACTGATTACGCATTTAACGTACAGCGCGAGTGTGCGCAGCGTGAGTTTTGTGTTCAGTACCGTGAAACAGATCTTGAATTAATCCACCGACTCGCAGCTGAAGAAGGCTTGGTGTATAGCTTTGTACATGAAGAGGGCAAACATACGTTGCTCTTCACTGATGGAACATCAAGCTTACCATCCATCACCAATGCCATTCCTTACAATGCGTTATCTGGCGGTACCAACGATACGCCTTATGTATCGCACTTTAATGCCCATACACAAAGCGATGTAAGCCGTACAGCGCTACAAGACTATAGTTTCAAAAAACCTAGCTATCAGTTTGCTCAAAGTGCTGAAGGCACCAATATGGATTATCAGCTCACTGATAATTACGAACATTTTGATGCACCAGGGCGCTTTAAAGATGATACATCAGGCAAAGCATTTAATAGTATTCGCCTAGAATTTCTGCGTCGTAATGCAAAAACGTTTACCGGTAAAGGCAACCAACCACTAATGAGGGCGGGTTACCAATTTACGCTGGAAGAGCATCTTAATGATGAGATGAATAGTTCGTATTTGCTGGTGGCGGTGAGCCATCAAGGTGAGCAGCCTCAAGCACTTGAAGAAGAGTCTGGCAGTGGCGCGACGACTTACTCTAACCAATTTAAAGCAATCCCTTCAACCGTAAACTGGCAAGCAACACCACAGCCGAAACCACAAGTTGATGGCCCTATGATTGCGCGTGTTGTTGGTCCTGAAGGTGAAGAAATTTTTTGTGATAAATATGGTCGCGTGAAAGTTCATTTCCCTTGGGATCGTTATTCTAATGCCGATGAACAAAGCTCGTGTTGGGTTCGGGTTTCTCAAGGCTGGGCAGGCCCTCAATACGGCACAATGGCGATTCCTCGCATCGGCCATGAAGTCATCGTGTCATTTTTAAATGGTGACCCTGATCAGCCAATTATTACTGGCCGTACCTATCATGCGACCAATACCCAACCCTATGTTTTGCCAGATAACAAAACTAAAACCGTGTTGCGTACCGAGACCCACCAAGGGGAAGGCTATAACGAATTAAGCTTTGAAGACCAAGCTGATAGCGAAAAGATTTTTGTTCATGCGCAAAAAGACTATGAAGCTTTGGTTGAAAATGATCACACCCAAGTGATTCATAACGATAAACATCTTACCGTTGACCGTCACAGTTACACCCAAGTTAAAAATAACCAACACCTGACGGTGAAAGGTGAAAGCCGTAATAACATTACCAAAGATAAAACCATTGATGTGACAGGCTCGCTCCATCAAAAGGTGACAGATAAAACCATTATCGACTCTGGTAGTGAAGTGCATCTAAAAGCTGGTAACAAGATTGTACTAGATGCCGGAGATGAACTTACCATCAGCGCATCAGGAAGTTTTATTAAATTAGACGCATCAGGCGTCACTGTCGTGGGGTCAGCCATTAATCTGAACTCCGGCGGTAGCGCGGGCGCAGGTTCAGGTTACGGCGGCTTAGTGGCTGCATTACCAACCTCCTTGGAAGATGTAGAGGCATTGGCTGAAACAGAAGGGGCTAGTGTGGTGGCGTCTCAAACGGAAGTAGATTCTCAATTGAAATCAGCAACAGTTTCATCAGAGCAAGTTGAAGCAGTTGAAACGGCGTCTTCATCAAGTTCTAGTGCTATATCTGTGGGACAGCAGATCGAAGCTCTAACGGGGAAAGATGCAGTAGCAGAAACATGTAGCTTGGGACAAGATTCATGAAGCTAAACTTTGCTGAAATGACGCCATCTTTTGATGGATTAGAGAACCAGCCACTCTATCTTTTTGTCGATGGCGGGCAGATTTCCAAGTTACCAGAGCAGTTGTATGAAATTCCAGATGGGCTTGATATTGAACCTATCTATATTTACGAGCCATACGATAAGTTGAGAGATGTTTCACCATATATCGTTACAGCAACCGCTAGTGTTAGAAATTGGTTCTTCCAATTAAATGACGTCACTGCAGGCTTTTTCTTTAGCTCGGATAGCTCCCTAGATGATATTCGGGAATATTATCGCCGCTTTATAAAGGCTCAATCACCGTATGGCAGTGACGTGTTTTTAAAAATGGCTCATTCTGAAGTGGCATGGATTTTACTTGGACATAAAGATTCTCCCTTTTGGGGGCCGATAAAATCCGCTTGGATTCCTACTCGTATGGGATGGCAACACCTCACAGCGCCAGAAGAGCCACATGGTTTGGAAGAAGGAAAGGTATTACTGCTAAATGACCAATTGTGGGAAGAGTTAGGAACTATTCCTTGGCGTAATACACAAGAAAATATCGCACATCATATAGATAAATTTTTCCCTGAAGAACGATTCAATCATTCTGATTATTATCAATGGATTAATGACAAAGCGTTAGAAGGATATAACAAAGGATTCTCAACAGAACGCGATTTAATTCAATATTTCAATGTGTTGGCATGCGTGGGAAGTGATGAGCAACATATAAAAAAAGCATACCCGCAGATTGATATGCTAATGAACAAACCGTCAGAACTCACCCCTTCACAACGTATAGAAAAAGCTGCACAGATGGCTTGGGGTGAATATACAACCAATAATAAAGGCTAGGAATATGTCGTCAGATAACCCAATTTCAGCAGCACAAAGTTCAAACAGCTCAGATTCCAAATCTGTCGCAAAAAGTTGCCCTGTTAGTGGCGAAAGCGTTGCCATTGTGCCTGTGCGCTATGCCATTGATGATATGGATGACAAAGGCAACCAACTCAATCCATTTCCAGAAAAGGGCAATTGGCAGGGGCCATTCAAACTCAAACATGCTAAATACACAATGCGCCGCCTGCGTGATGGTTGGTTGTATGTGTATGATGAAGATGCAGAAACTTTTCACGAATATCAAGTTCAAGGTGCAAACCTAATTAAGTACGACTGGGGAAGTGACGAATCAACGAAAGAGCCGTCTGAACGGGGTACTGAAGGTGACAGCAAGGTTTATTTGTCTTACCCAGCCAAACATACACTCTTCTTAGGATTCAGTTATCATCGTTGGACATGGCGAGTATGTGAACACATGCGCTCTGAATCTTCCGACCGTAAAAAATGGATGCGCAAGCTAGACCTTAACGACTATTGCCATAGTGATTCTCTATATAACCATCATGCTGGATATTATGAAGGGCTGGTGGATGCGGTAGCGGATATTTTTTATAGTGAAAGCAGTCCCGAATTTATTAATAAAGATATGTTTTACTTATCATCAACACCATTGGTAGATGATGATAATTCAGAGAACACACCTAGTTCCGAAAAATATAATTCTAAATTATCTACCGATATTCTTGAAGACTCTCCCTTAGGTAATGTATTAGAACATACCTTAGACTATGAAAAGTATTTGGATAACTATGTAGAAGAAGTCGCGTCTAAAAAAAACAAGAACATATATAGAAAAGTACAACCTTATGCTTATTTAAAAGATTATGAACTTCCAGAAGATACTTCCGGAATTTTTATTGCTTTAGATGATAGACATGCAGATATTTGCGATATGGTAAGTCAGCTAGGTGTAAACTGGTTTCTTAAAGAGAATGTTACAGGAGATGATGAAAAGGAACACAAGACTCGTATGGCTGAAATTATGAGGAACATAGTTACTGTACGTTTAAAAAAACATTCTGAATATATAAAGGAAAAACCAGAATTAATATTAGATTGCGAGAGAAAGCTAAATGAATTCTTGGATTTGGATTATTCATTGCATTATAAAGAAAATTTAATTAGCTTTTCAAAAAAATCAGTAAATGAAGATGATTTTTATGATGAAGATACTAGAGCAAAACTTAATGCTATTATAAATTCGAGTAAGAAATCATCTAAAACAACTAAAGAAGAGATTCTAGAAAGATTTAAAAATCTAGAGCTTATTTATAAAGTCGATATATTGAATAATTTAGATGAATATAGAAGACAGTATAAATTAATAAAAGAATCCAAAGCTTCAAAATATGTTAGATTTGATAATGACAGTCAAAATGGTTTAGGAATATGGGATTATCAATTAGAATATTATAATCAAT
>NZ_WEKT01000051.1:0-37960 GCF_009874545.1 Vibrio eleionomae
ATAATAAGCAATTTATTTATTATTGATACTTTTTGGTGATTAGTTTGAATACTCAATATTTTAATATTAATAATGAAAGCGATATGTTTAGCCGCTGTTTTAATCAGTTGTCCTTTCAGCCACCCTTTCTTCATTAACTTAAAAGTTACAGCGTGATTAATTCTTGGCAACAACAGGGCTGAGTGCCGCTTTAAATCCAAATTGGGAACGTGCCCAAAAATCAATATTTTTCGTCTTTTTTTCTTCATTTCACTTAAGATGATCACGTTTTCAACAATCTCAATACTCAAACCTGATTAGACCACTTCAGCTCGGTTTAGCGCTGATTTACACTGCGCTAAACAATTAATGAGGATGACGAAAATGAGTCGAGTATGGGTAACAGGTGATGCAGTAGTAGATTTGCTCCCTGATGACGACAAACGTTATTTAAAATGCCCTGGTGGCGCTCCAGCTAACGTTGCTGTAGCTATTGCACGTTTATCTGGTGACAGTGCTTTTTTTGGTCGAGTTGGCAACGACCCCTTTGGACAATTTTTACGTACCACACTTGAAGAAGAAAACGTAAATTGTCATTCCTTAGTTTTAGACCCTATTCATCGCACATCGACTGTCGTCGTTGATCTTGATGATAGTGGTGAACGCAGTTTTACGTTCATGGTAAAACCAAGCGCCGACCAATTCTTTTCTACGTCAGACATTCCTGCATTTGCACAAGGAGAGTGGTTACACTGTTGTTCCATCGCGCTGGCTAATGAGCCTAGCCGTTGTGCGACGTTTGCAGCGATTGAACAGATGAAATCGCAAGGCGGGTTTATAAGTTTTGACCCTAACTTACGTGAAGAAGTTTGGTCAGAACCTGACTTGCTAATCGACACAGTTATGAAAGCGGTTAAACTTGCGGATGTAGTGAAATTCTCAGAAGAAGAACTGCTTCTTCTTACAGGCACTCACACTCTTGAGCAAGGTATTGCCGCATTGACCCCATTCAATATTCCTGTTGTCATCATTACTCAAGGCGCTTTGGGTGCCTTGGTGATTAATCAGCACCAACAGACACTCGTACCAAGTCATAAAGTCTCTCCCGTTGATACCACAGGTGCAGGCGACGCCTTTGTCGGTGGCTTATTAAGCCAGCTGGCGAAATTGGATAATTGGCGCGATGAGGATGCTCTTATTGAAGCGGTACGTCTAGCGAATGGTTGTGGGGCATTAGCCACCACACAAAAAGGCGCAATGACTGCCTTACCAGACAGCGCCACCTTAGCGACCTTCGTCAATCAATAATTGCTTTCCTAACACCTCTCTAGCACAAATGTCAAAGCCGCTGATACTCTCATGGGTGTCAGCGGCTTTTGCCTGCTGACAAATTATCGCTCTCTCACTCGGTTATCGGACGGTTTCTCTCCATAAAACAAGCCACAAAAATTACCAGAAAAACCTTTATTGACGTCGCTCACAAAGCGATTTATTTCGTGATATAGCTTGGATTTCTCATTATTTTTAGGGAACGTTCCCTAAAGTTTAGGTATAGTCCACCTCAAAGCTAGCCTGCTAACGGATTTAACGAGTAGAACCATCGCTTGTAAACCGTTCGTACAAGGCTAATATCCGGCATTGTTGAATTATTTATTGGGAACGTTTGCAGACATCCAATACGAGATTCATCCTTATCGGAGCAATAATAAATGAAAACAAAAGTACTGACTCTAGCAGTGGCTGCCGCCCTACTCCCTACAACTTCAGCGTGGGCAGCACCAACCATTAGTGATTTAGAAGCGAGAATCAATGATCTAGAATCACGATTAACAACTAACGAGCAACAAACCCAACAAGCAGAATCAAGTGCCTCTGCATTTGAATTCCATGGGTATGCACGTTCAGGTTTATTAATGAATGAACATCGCACTGGCGCAACAGACACGGGTCCTTATATGACAGCGGCTGGCGACTTAGGTGCTCCAGTGGGTCGTTTAGGTTTAGAAGACACCAACTACCTTGAAGCGAACTTGATCCACAATCGTAAACTGGATAATGGTTCAAGTGCCTTTTTCAAAATCATGCTAGCCGATGGCGTTGAAACCAGTAACGATTGGACAGCCGATGACAGTGATTTAAACGTTCGTCAAGTGTATGCCCAGTTCTCTAATCTACCTAGTTTTACTGGTGCATTTGAAAATTCTACGGTTTGGGCAGGTAAACGTTTTGACCGTGATAACTTCGATATCCACTTCCTTGATTCTGATATCGTTTTCCTAGCGGGTACAGGTGCAGGTATCTATGACGTGCAAATGTCTGATGACTGGAAAGCTAACTTCTCTATTTACGGGCGAGATTTTGGCTCAGTAGAAAGTGCGGGAACAGATGTTGAAAACTACGTGGCGACCATGAACAACCATATTGGTCAATGGCAAGTCATGTTCAGTGCGATGGATTCCAAAGACAACGAAGACGTAACTGATGACTCAACGGCAACTCACCGTGCGAAACACGGCCTACATGCCCTATTAGCATACCATGCTAACAGTTTTTATGGCTTACAAGATGGTTGGTCTAAATCCGGTGTGTTAATCGGTTCTGGCCTAGGTGCGCAACTGAAAGCGATTGGTTCAGATGGTAACCTAAACGACGACGCGAAAGCTGTACGTGCATTCACGTTCGGCGTGAAAGACATCAACAAAACTTGGAGTGTTGCACCAGCCCTAATGGCGGAATACAGCCAAGACCGCATTAAAGATAACGATGAGTTCAAATGGGGTACGTTTAACGTTCGTGTTTCTCAAACCTTTACTGAAAACTTTGAAATGGTGTACGAAGGTTCATACCAATATATGGATCTTGATAACTCAGTGAGCTCTGCGAAAGGTAGCTACTATAAAGCCACTATTTCACCAACACTGAAACTTGATACGGCCGCTGGCTTCTTTGAACGTCCAGAATTGCGCTTCGCAGTCAGCTATGTTGACTGGAGTTCAGATTTAGACAACTACTCTGTTAGCACCGCAACTGGCGCATCAACTATGGGTAACGGCGGTGAAACCTTGTTTGCTCTACAAATGGAAACTTGGTTCTAACCCCCTCCACCGACAATAAGCGGCAAGCCTAGCGCTTGCCGTTTCTGCTTTTTCTTTTTGCCTGCACTAAGTTACGGTCTCCCCCCTGCGTAGTAGGCTTGTTTAGCTCGTGATCTCACGGGCTTTTTTTTGCCCCCACAATCTTGTCCCACAAAGCCTCTATCAACACTTTTAGCTTCTATCGATACTTTTGTTCCTACATGCTAACTCTATCCCTTTCAACGTAATTGGACGCCGAAATAGGCTGGTTGATTCGCTCCCAATGGGCGAGTGTTCGTCGTTCCTAACCTGTGTAACTGATTTTTACCGCAGAATTACTCTATCTTCAGCTCCGTGCCTTGCCTGATGAAACAGCACCTTGGGGTTACTTGCGAATAGAATGGGTAAATCACAGGCATAAAAAAACGCAGCCCGAAGCTGCGTTTGTTCAAAATAGCCTACACGCTAGGATATGGCGCACGAGCTGCTTTCAACGGATAGTAACTCATTGGGGTTGGCTCACCAGAGACCAAACGAATATTCGTTGCATCTTGCGGCGTAAATACGCGCCCAGTCATCACTTTTTCACCGTCATTAATGAAAATTTCCAACGATGAATTATCGGCCAAAATGGTCAACGCGATGGTATCACTCTCTAGTGGCAACTCACGGATCACATCCCCTTCACGAATTTCTGTTTGGTGACGATCAAAACGCAACACACCTTTTTCTGCATCCGCGACTAAACTGACGTGGTAATCGCTATTTTGCATCAATTGGAGCTCTGAACCCCATGCAAGGTTTAGGTGAAGCTCAACACTCTTCGTTCCGAGATCAATCGCCTTATTATTAACAGTAATGTTGACCTTATCACCACGTAGCTCTGCTAGCTCTTTGGCTGGGCGCTGTTTCACTTTACCGTCTTGCCAATACAGCTCACGCAACGTCGTTAATTGATGAATCCAGCCATGATCACAGCTTGGTTGATTCACCTCATCAGGTAACCCCATCCAACCAATCATCAAACGACGACCATCCGCAGCTTCCATACTTTGTGGAGCGTAAAAATCGAAGCCAGCATCCAATTGCCACCCTTCAATCAAATGCAGCGCATCATCCTGATCAAGGGACATACGGAAAATGCGGTTTTGATGCCCTATCGTGTGGTTAGGGTTACTGTCTTCGATACCTTGAGGACCAAAGACAATAAACTGTTCATTAGCCAATTTAAACCAATCTGGGCATTCCCACATGTAGCCAAACGGAGCTAACTCATCACCGTATAAACGGTCATATGTCCAATGAACAAGATCCTCTGAGTGGTAAACCGCTAAACGGCCTTGTAGATCGGTAGTTTGTGCACCCAATAACATAAACCATTTATCATTGGCGAAAACCAGTTTTGGATCGCGGATATGTTCAGTCACACCCGGTGGCAATTCACGAATCACAGGACCATGTTTTTTGAAATTCAAGCCGTCGGCTGCGAATGCCATACATTGCGTCGTTTGACGGTCGCGCTGCTCGCCGATCCGTACGTTACCTGTATAAAACAACCATAACCCATCATCTTGGCTTACGGCATGGCCAGAGAATACACCGTGACTGTCAAACCAATCAGAAGGCGTCAATGCAATCGATTGATGGTGCCAGTTAATGAGATCTTGGCTTTTCAGATGAACCCAGTGTTTGTCTTTGTGCTCGCACGCATATGGATACCATTGATAAAACAGATGGTATTCTCCCTTGTGGTAGATAAAACCGTTGGGATCGTTTACCAACCCTTGAGGAGGTGAGATATGCCACTGAGGACGATAATGGGATTCGGTAGGCTGCAAATACGGTTCGGCTTGCTCGCGTTGATGCTGAGCAATGCTCTCCCCTACGGTTTGTAACTCTTCATCCGTCACCTCTCCTCTCGCCGTGCTCAGTTGCAACTCACCGAGCACTGTTTGCGCGGTAATCGACTCGGGTAAACGACGGACTAACTCATCATTATGAACGGCAACTATTACTTCGCCTTTTGGCGCTAAGATACGGCGAATATTGGTTTCACCACCAGCCAATTCAATGAGGTCAATTAAAGACATAGTCTTACCTAATTTAAATTTTTGGGAACGTTTGCAAAAGTATAAAAATAGCCTCTTATACGCAAGCTTTTACACTTATTCTGACTAATAGGTTAACGTGGATGTGAGGCATGGCACATTTATAATGACAAAAAATTGCCGATAAACGTGCCACAAAGTCTATTTCAATTACGGGCAGGTTTGGCGAACAACACCTTGAAAGGTGAGTGTTACCTTACTCATCTCTTCCCCTTGGCCACCAATACGATTTAACAGCATTTTTGCAGCATTTTCGCCCGCTTTATCAAATGCGTAATTGAATGTCGATAAACTTGGCGTACTGACATAAGCTAATTCATCATTCCCCACTCCCAACACTTTAACTTGAGTTCCCGCCTCAATATTGGCTTCACTTAACGCCTTTATCGCACCAACGGCTAGACGATCAGTGGCGCAAAACAAACCATCCAAAATAGGATGAGCTGCAATGGCTTTTTTCGCCATCTCATAGCCCGATTGAATGGAGAAATCACTGCGCTCATGAAATAACAGTGTTAAATCATGTTGATTAAGAGCTTGCACTAAACCTTCAGATCGCAGCTTATCGACCGCAATATCATCACTTTGCACACCGATAAATCCGATATTAGAGCACCCCGCTTTCACCAAGCGCAGCCCCGCCTCGTAACCCACTCGAGTATCGTCGTGTACAACACTCGGAATGTTATACATCGAACCATCTTGTCCTACGACTACAACGGGCACCGCTGACGCTTGAATTGTCTCGATTAGGGGAGTATCCAAATGCGTGGCATAAAAAACGATACCCTCTACCCGCTTTTGGTTAAAAATTTGAATGTAATCGAGCTCTTTATCATGTAGCTGGTGCGTATTCGCCAACAAAACGTGCTTACCCGCCTGTTCAAATACGGCCGTCAAACCATCAACACCTTGTGCAGTGGCATGGGATGAAACACGAGGAACAATGACACCAATGAGATTAGTTCGCTGTGACTTCAGATCCTTTGCCACTTGGTTTACGACATAACCACATTCAGAAACAGCCTTTAATACTTTGATTTTAGTCGATTCTTTTACGCCATACTCATCATTAATCACTCGTGAAACAGTCGATTTTGAAACGCCGGCCAACCGCGCCACATCATATAAACTTGCCATTCATATTCCTTGTTGTTGTATTCAGAGAATGGAGTGCCTGATGATACACTATTCTGCATAAGAACGTGATTCTACCCTTGTTTTGTTGATTAGGATGATAGTAATTGTCGATCATATTCACAGAATTAGTTTGATCGTTTTGACCGCGAGAAAAACTTCCTCAAAAATACGCCTTGCAAACGTTCCCAAAAATAGAAAAACAATAAATACTCTACTTGATGAATAACAATAACTGGGGTGTGTTATGGACTTTCCTGTCATAGCAAAACAACTACTAGAGCAACTTGGGGGCAAAGAAAACCTACAAGCCTTGGCCCACTGTGCAACGCGCTTGCGTCTGGCACTGAAAGACGACTCCATCATTGATGAAGCTGCCATTGAAAATATTGAAGGTGTAAAAGGCCAATTTAAAGTGGCAGGCCAATACCAAATCATTTTTGGTTCGGGAACGGTCAATAAAGTACACGCAGAACTCGCTAAACTCACAGGTATGGCAGAGATGTCCACTCGTGATGTTGCAGCGGCTGGTGCAGAGAAACAAAATATCCTTCAACGCCTAGTGAAAGGCCTATCTGATATCTTTATGCCAATTATTCCAGCCATTGTAGCTGGCGGTTTATTGATGGGGCTGTATAACGTTTTTACGGCCAAAGGGCTATTTATTGATAACTTATCAATTATCGATGTCAATCCAGGCCTTGCTGACCTTGCAAGTATGCTGAACACGTTCGCTAACGCACCGTTTGTGTTCCTACCTGTTTTGTTAGCATTCTCAGCATCGAAAAAATTCGGCGGCAACCCATTCTTGGGTGCAGCACTTGGTATGTTGATGGTTCACCCTGACCTATTAAGTGGCTGGGGCTTTGGTAGTGCTGCCGTACATGGCAACATTCCAACTTGGAACATTCTTGGCTTCGAAATCCAGAAAGTAGGTTACCAAGGTTCGGTACTGCCAGTGTTGGTGAGCTGTTTTATCCTAGCTAAGGTAGAAACCACATTCCGTAAATTTACGCCATCAATGCTTGATAACCTAGTGACACCACTATGCTCAATCTTGATTACAGGCATTATTACTTTCACGTTAGTAGGCCCTATCACTCGTGATGCAGGTTTCTTATTAGGTGACGGTTTAAGCTGGATCTACGACAACGTTGGTTTTGTCGGCGGCGGTATTATGGGCTTCTTGTATGCACCATTTGTTATCACAGGGATGCACAACAGCTTCATCGCAATTGAAACCCAACTACTAGCAGATGTTGCTCGTACTGGTGGTACGTTCATCTTCCCTATCGCGGCAATGTCTAACGTTGCTCAGGGTGCTGCGGCTCTTGCGGTTGCACTAACAACAAAAGATAAGAAGATGAAAGGTATCGCAATGCCTTCTGGTATTACCGCGCTACTGGGTATTACAGAACCAGCAATGTTCGGTGTCAACCTTAAACTGCGTTACCCATTCTTTGCAGCCATCATTGGTGCGGGTGTAGCCAGTGCCTTTATTACGCTTTACCACGTAAAAGCGTTAGCGCTAGGTACTGCAGGTATTCCAGGTGTGATTTCAATCGTACCAAGCAAATTGAGCTACTATGTGATTGGTATGGCGATCGCTATCATCATCTCTTTCACTGTTACGGTTGCACTAAGCTTACGTAATAAGAAAAAAGCCGGCGTACAAGCAACGGCATAATATAACGAGATTGCATGCTCGTCTGTTTTTGCCCATCAGTCTAACTGATGGGCATTTTTCGTCATTGGCCTAAAATCAATGAACACCTCGCGACCATGATCCGTATCCAATGTACTGTAGTGCCAATCGTATTGACGAATAATTCGATTGGTTAATTCTAATCCTAAACCGAACCCTAACGACTCATCATCTAATGTACCATCGTTGTGGTTCACAATACTCACTTTGGTTCCCTTCTGGGATATAAAGACCTTACCAGAATGAGTATGCTGATAGGCATTACGAATCAAGTTTGCAATGACAATCCGGCACAGTGTCTTAGGCAATTCAAAGGTGGCTTCTTGAATATTAATTTCCACTTCTACCGATTTATCACGCAACAGATAATTCAATTCTCGGCTTACTTGATCGACCAAGTTCGCTAAGCTTACCTTACCTAAAGGCAACTCACTTTGCTCTCGTCGATTAAGCCACAATAACGTTTCACATAAATCTGTCATCGTGATACCCGCTCGGAGAATCCGCTGCATCACCTGCTTTTGCTTTTCATGATTATCTTCATTGTGAGGCTTATCGATCAGTTTGTTCATCAACTCCGCATTGCTGCGCACCACCGCGATGGGGGTACGTAATTCATGGCTAGCATTAGCCAAAAAGCTACGTTCCCGCTTCAAAGAGACCTGTACTGATGACAAACTGCTTTTAATAATATCGGCCAAGCGATTGAGTTCATTAAAATAGAAATCTGGCCGCTCAAGCTCCAACTGCTCAGGGGTAAGATTTCTCGCCCAATCCACCAACTTTTCCTGTGGGCGCGCAATGTGACGAAACAGAAAATAGAGCCCCGCAGCAAAGAACACCAGAGCAAGGAATGCGTAAAGAATGAGATTCATATCATAACTACTGCTTTCTTCATGAAATGAATCCTTAATCATCTGGTCGGTATCTAAACGGTCAAACACCCGCGAGATATACACTGTCTGACCATTCTCGCGATCATAACGCAACAGAAAGAAAGCTCGTGTCGGTGGATGAAACCACCCAGTGTTATCCAGTTTTTTCTGAAATTCTAAATGTTCATTTGGTCGATGAAATACACGTTTTATTTCAGGTTGAACGTCGTTCCAGCTGGTCGTTAATTGATAACCGAGCATGTATTCAGGTTTATTATTGCTGGTGTCGACGTGTTTGACTATCCCAAGCATTGAGTAACGTAAGCTAATATCCATCCCTGCGACATAATAGTTAGCCGCTAACGTTGAAAAGCTCACCACAGTAACCGTCGCGATCGCCATGACGGCACAAATAAAATAAATTTTTAAACTGCGGCTAATCTTCATAAAGCACCACTTGATTAATCATGAAGGGATTACTGTTTTAGGCAAAAACCAAACCCAGGGACAGTATGAATAAGAGGAGTCAAACCAGGCTTATCGATATGTTTACGTAAATTAAAGATATGAACTTTAAGGCTGTTACTATCGGGCTGTTCATCCCCCCAAACCGCCTGAACAATTTTTTCTCGTGAGACACCCGAAGGGTATTCGCGCATTAACACCTCAAGAATTTTGAGAGCAATGGGGGACAATTTGACGTCTTCACCATTTCGACTAACTTGCCTATGAGTCAGATCAAGCTCTAACTCACCCACACGCAATTTTGATATTTGGCCACTTCTGCGTCGTGACAAGGCCTTCAAACGTACAATCAATTCTTCCGTAGCAAAAGGCTTAACTAAATAGTCATCCGCACCATGACTAAATCCTTGCAACTTATCATCTAGCGTATCGCATGCTGTTAACATTAATACTGGCGTTTCAACACCTTGAGCACGTATACGCTCACATACAGCAAGCCCTTTAATTTTAGGTAAATTGAGATCAAGAACGATCACATCGTAATTATTGCTGACAATTAAGTTATACCCGACTTGTCCGTCTGCCGCATAATCGCACTCAATGTCCTCTAATGACATGTAGTCGATTAATGCCGTGGCGAGATCCAGATCGTCTTCGACTAAAAGGGCTTTAAACATAACAAGTTACCACTCAATTCACTGCTACCATGAGTCATGTTATCTCTGCGACTCAAACCTTAAAATGACGTTGCCATAAAATAATATCCCTGATCATAGAACGCTTATGACAACCAAGCCAAGCCTATGATTACAAGTCTCACACTCATACAAAACAGATGAATGCGAGGTCAATTCAATGATGGGGAAGACAAGTAACGACGTTGCAGGTCATTTGAGTATAAAACGTTCGATAAAATGGGAGACAACTCTGCAGTCATTAATTCGTTCGTGTAACTATAAAAATAGCACGGTTAAACTAGGGTTAAATTGTCCGAGCCAGTGCACAAACTGAACCATAACGGGGCCACAATTGAACCATTGCCTTTCTATATAAGACGATATTAGCTACAAATGAATACCCTACCTAATAGTAAATACATTCCCGCTAAAACAACACATTAAGATGAGTAAGGCTTAGATTCTATTCGGATGACTTAAGCAGTAATGATTGGAATTCCTGATTATTGACATTAAGTGCGCCATGAAACCAAAGATGTTTCTCATCACTCACACTCACGGTTAACTGAGGTTCGCTTTGCTTAGCGAGCTCGGGGGCAGAAAAAGGCATAAGGAGCGTTTTGTTTTCGCCTTTCTCGCTAAAGTGCATCATCAGTATGCTGTGCTTCATATCCGGATTAAAGGTCAAATTACCTTGTAATGGCACACCACTCACATGATGCCATTGCTCGGCGGTGTTCCCTATCGCATGGTAAGACGCATTAACCAGCGCCTTTTGCACTTCAGCCTGATAGCCTTGCAATGTATGTTTAACAAACTCTTGTTTTGCTTGCGCTGTTTTTACAAACTCCAGTTGTTCACTCACCGCATCATACCCTTGCTCTACCATATGATAATTCATCTGCAAATTAGAGAGTTTACCAATAGTCTTTTGCGCGTCGAGCCTGGTGGTCAATAGAGTTTGCTCTGCTTGTGCTTTTGCTCCATATAAGGTGCCTTGCTGCGGTTGCTGCAGTGTACCGAGCTGCGTTTTTATCGTGAGATATTTAATCAGTAATGCTTGCCCTTGACGATAAGAAGGCTTGCCTAATAACGCCTTATCGGCAGGTTTTAGATAATAACAGTTGTGATTAAACAGCAGCCCTTCAAGACCACCTTGTCGCACTTTTTTGCACGAGCGAAACTGAACTAAGTCTTTTCGAGTATAAAAATCAAATTCTAGTGGATGACGGAATTCGTGAATCGACAGCGAATAAGTCAAAATATCGTGGTTACTTTCTTCGGTATAGTTTTTCTTTAACTCTTCCAATTGCTGTTTAGCGCGGCTAATCGCGTCTTGAACATCAATAAGATGTTGGCGCGCTGGGTAAACTTTCTGCTGATAGAGTGAAATCTGGTGGCGAGCTTGTGTTAATGCCTGCTCTTCAATCTCTAACTGAGCGGATAAAGATTCAATGTGTTGACTTTGGTAAGCCAACCAATCTGAATCGATCGATTGATAACGTTCTAGCCACTTAGCTTTCTGTTCTAAAGCCGCCTTTTGCAAAGTGTCATCGCTAATGTCGGTAAATTGGGTCGCCGCTAAAGTGTTTGGACTGGCGAAAGGGCTAACCGCCAATTTAACCATATTTTGAATAGCTAAAATGGTGCGATAATTGTTGTTTGAAAGTTGGTATAGGTCACCACTTTTATAAGTTAACGCGTTGGTTTTTACTGCCTCGTAAACATAGTAGCTCGGTTTAACTTTTACGTCTTTATCACCGCATGCGGCTAATAGACAAGCTAACACCATAACGGAGATTAACTTTGCCCAACGAGTTACCCAACTGCTCATTACAATCCCTTTGCTCTACTGAAGCGATGTTATCGAAAGATGCTTCACCAACCGTTCACCCGCACCATCAATGTGATCGTTTTTTGGGATAAAACCGATTAGTAAAATTTTGCAAAGGCGAATACTACCTTAGCAAGAAGAAAAACTATAGAGCATTGTGTTAAAAGAGATACTTGATGCCCAATAACAGCGCAAAACATCTTGACGAAGATAAATAAGAGCATCCTCCTCTTATTTAAACTATTCAATCATCTAGAAATGCAAACCTCGCTGTTTGAGCTCTATTTCAGCTTGCTCTGCACTATAAAACTGAATTGCATCCATGCCACACGCTTTTGAACCCGCGACATTGTGTGGCATATCATCCAGAAAAACACACTCTTGAGGTTTCAACTGATAACGCTCAAATAAGCAATGATAGATCTGCTCAGAGGGCTTCATACACCCTTCTTCCGCCGACACAATCGCACCATCAAACAGTGACCAAAAATCGTATTTATCTTTCAGATAAGCAACAATTTCATTGACGTTATCAGTAAGGGCATACACACCGTAGCCAGCACTTTTGATTCTTTCCAATAATGCTTGTGAGCGAAATAAGGGAATCAGTGATTCTCTTACATAATAAAAAAGGCGCTCTGCGTCATCCGCACTCAAGCCAGACTGTTGCTGGTATAGCTGTTTGACTTTCTCTTCCGTTACCTGACCTTTGTTTAACGCGATCCAAAAATCTTCACGGAATAGTTTTTCGCGAAGCGCTGCTGGATCCGTATGTTCAGGAAATGCTAAGCGTGCAATTTCCACCGGTGACCAGCGAACCATTACATTACCAATATCGAAAATGACATGTTTAATGTCTGCCACATTGTGCTCCTTCCTTAGATGAGTCATTACCGGGGAATACTCCCCCTGCGATATTCAGAGTAAAACAAATAATTCACCCATAACGTGATATATACCCAATATCACCGCCCATAAAAGCGTATGATGGCCTGGTACATAGGTGTGTTAACCTGCTGTAATTTAAAGCATACCCTTCGTAGATGTCCTAACAGGATGTTCGACGAGAGCCCTTCTTAAAGACCGACTCCCACCCAATCTTGTTTCTTACCACGAGACTTATGCCGAAAAGTCTGAACCGTACACTCTAGCAGTATTCACTGCCTTTAGAGTTTCAGGCTAGGTTACGACACGCTATTCATTCGAACAGGCCTTGTGTTGAACCATTATGGCTCTGTTTATTTATCAATTGGGGAGTAACTCTATGAGTAATAATACGGTGACTTGCATTGCAGTTTTAAGTGCTAAAACAGGTCAAGAACAAACATTAAAAACCAAACTTGATGATCTGGTCATTCAAACCCGCAAGGAACCTGGTTGTATTTCCTACGAAGCATTTGTAAGTAACGAAAGTAGTAAGCGTTTTCTTGTTCATGAAGTTTATAAAGATAAATCAGCCTTTGATCATCACTCCAGTTCCCGTTATTTGCGCGAGCTGAAATCAAAACTGAGCGAATATGCCGAAGAAGTCGACATTCGTTCTTATTAAGCGCTATAGGCTAATTATATGGCGCATTGAATGCGCCATTGCGCGACATCACTTTCCCCGGATATTTTCTTCCCTGCCCCGCTTTAAAATATTAACCACAATTTAACTAACCTATCGTATAGTTAATACACTGAAAATGGGTACAACATCACTCACACACTACACCTATATGTCCATTTTATGCCGATAAACATAAACTTGCGGATACAGACGCGAAATAAAGGTTTCAACGCACTATGAAAAAAGCCTCTACTACAGATAACAGTAGTGCACGTTACTTTACTTGCCCTCATTGTGATTGGGTTACACACTCCCCTGTTCCTGAGGCAGGTGTTATTCGCTGCCAGCGGTGTCATCATCGCTTATCGACCCGAACGACAGACCAGACGATGGCACTGAAGTGGTATTCTCTATCGGCATTACTTTTGCTGAGCCTCTCTGTGGCGTATACCTTTATCGGTTTTTCCGCTAAAGGGATTGAACATAAAATTAACCTACTCGATACCATTACGGTCTTAATTCAATCTCACTTTCTGGTGCTGGCTATATTAATAGCTATCTTTGCGACACTGCCCGTCGTTTATTTGCTTATTGTCATTTATGTCACATATGCGCTAGAAAAGCAGCGTCTCTTCCCCGGTCTCAAAACCTGTTTACGAAGTCTTGAAGTCATCGAAAATTGGTTAATGGTCGATGTGTTTCTCGTCGGGATTCTCGTCGCATTAATAAAACTACACGGCATGGCCGAGGTAGAGATTGGCCTCTCATTCTGGCCATTTTGTGGATTTGTGGTCGTGCTGGTAAAAGTTCTTTCACTCTGCGACCGAATCTGGCTATGGGATACATTATTCCCACCCACCGAAATCCGTCATTTAACCTCAGGGGTTGCACGCACCCAAGGCGTTTCTGTTTGTCATCATTGTGGCTGCATTAGCCATGGTTTAAGTGGCTTCTGCCCACGCTGTCATGCACGGGTTGAATCTCGTCAACCTGTACACCAACATACCACGGTTGCTTTGTTGTTGGCCTCATGTGTGCTGTTTTTCCCCGCTAACTTGTATCCCATTATGGACACCAGCTTTTTGGGAAGTGCACACCATTCAACGATTCTTGGCGGGGTAATCTTACTTTGGAGTACCGGCTCTTTCCCGATTGCATTAGTTGTGTTTATCGCCAGTATTTTCGTGCCGATATTTAAAATATTGTTATTAAGTTGGCTCTGCTGGCAAAGCAGACACATTCAGACTCGATCAGCCAAACAATTACAACATTTTTATCTATTTACTGAATTCATTGGCCGCTGGTCAATGATCGATATTTTCGTCGTTGCGGTACTGAGTGCATTAGTCCAATTGGGGGGATTAATGCGTATAATTCCAGGCCCAGCTATTATGGCATTTGCCGCTGTTGTTGTGTTAACTATGCTTGCTGCACAAGCGTTTGATCCTCGCATTTTTTGGGATCAACAAGTCAAGGAGATTGCCGGTGAAAGAACCGACTCTACAACCGAATCAAACCGATAAATGGTCATTCAACCCAGTATGGATCATTCCTCTACTTGCGATTTTCGTCGCGGGCTGGATGCTATATCAAGATTGGAGTAGTCGCGGTCCAACGGTGACCATAGTGACGAATAATGCTGATGGGATAGAAGCGGGTAAAACTAAAGTCAAAGTGCACAACGTCGACGTAGGTGAAGTCTCTCAAGTGAAACTATCCAACGACTTCGAACACGCATTGATCACGATAGAAATGGAAAAAGGCACAGAAAAAATGCTGCGCCAAGATACCAAATTTTGGGTCATTAAACCTCGCGTTGGTACCGAAGGAATCAGTGGATTAGGTACGCTATTGTCGGGCTCATATATTGAAGTCGAGCCAGGTTCTAAAGGCGAGACACCGTCGCGCTATACCATGTTGAAGCAGCCGCCGCTATCCACTGCGGAAGACCAAGGATTACGCTTAAAGCTAGTCAGTAAAGACATTCCAAAAATGTCTGCGGGAACCCCAATCCATTTTCATGGCTTTGATGTCGGGCATATAGAAAGTGTCGATTTTGATACCCAAAATCAACGTATTACTTATCGTATATTTATACGGGCTCCGTTTAATTCATTGGTCAATTCATCAGTGCAATTTTGGGTTACGCCAGGTCTAGCTATCCAGAGTTCATCAAAAGGATTGGCGGTAAAAATGGACTCACTAGAAACCTTAATTACTGGTGGTATATCCTTTGGCGTGACCGCTAACGAAGATAACGGCCATACCGTCTCTGATATGACACAATTCACGTTATATAGCTCAAAAGAACAAGCAACGGACAACCGCTATACGCAGTTTATAAACTATATGTTTTTGTTTGACGGAAATATCGGTGGATTAGAAGTCGGAGCGCCGGTTGAGTTCCGTGGTATCCGCATCGGTACTGTGACTCAAGTTCCCTATCATGGCCTGGGCTTTTCTGAGTGGAATAAAACCTTACATAACCCGTCTATTCCCGTGTTGGCACGCTTTGAACCACAACGTCTAACAGGCATCAGTGGTGATGATGATATGACGATTGATGACTGGAAAGCCATGTTTAAAAGCCAAGTTGAACTCGGCATCCGTGCCAGTCTATCCACCAGCAATCTGCTAACAGGTAGTAAAATAATTAGTGTTGATTATGTCGTCGATCCTAAACCTTACGCATTAACTAAGGTGGCGGGGTATCCGGTATTTCCTACAGTACCAAACGGATTAGCCAGCATCGGCCAAAAAGTATCAGCCCTGTTAGATAAATTAAATTCACTGCCATTAGATAAGACAGTTTCTTCACTCAATAGCACATTAACCAGCGCCGACAATACCTTAAAAACGTTGAACAAAGCGACGAAACAGCTGGACGACTTGCTCGCTTCAGACAGTGCGAAAGCGCTACCTGACGATTTGATATCAACCCTACGCGAACTTGAACGCACTCTGCAAGATTACCAAGAAGAAGGCAGCATCGGCGGAAAAATTAACAATAACTTAGCCACACTAGAGCGAACCTTGAACGAACTACAACCGGTAATTCGTCAGTTACAACAAAAACCAAATTCGCTTATTTTTGATACCAGTAATGCACCCGATACGATTCCAGGCAAAGGAGCCAAATAATGTTCAGTAAAAAAACGCTTGTCACCTTGGCTTGCTGTGTCAGTGTATGGGGGTGTTCATCTGCTGTGCCAACAGCTAATGAATATTTAATGATGGGGCCTAGTGTTAAGTCCTTTTCGACCACCTATAACGCGACCACCGTTATCCCCAAAGTAGAAATTCCGCTCTATTTGGTAGGAACAGGAATGGTATTAGTGAGTGATAGCGGAGAAGTGACACGGGCACGCCAGCATCTATGGGCCGAACCTCTCGACAGCCAATTACAACGGATTACGCTAGCGCGATTAGAGCAACGTTTACCTAGCGCCAACTGGTTAACGCCATTTGATTCTCAATCAAATATTCAGCCTCACCTGTTAATCAGTGTGGAGCGTTTTGATGCTAGCCCCAGCGGACACACCTTGATGGAAGGTCATTGGTTACTACGCAACGTACAAGGTAAGCTGCTTGAATGTGGCCGTTTTAAGCATCGTGAGCCGCTCAATAAAGAGGGTTACAGTGCCATGGCTCAGTCATTGACCACAAGCTGGCTTAATGAAGTGGTCGACCCGATTGCTCAAGCGGTAAGCAGTACACCATCACATGGGGCGCTGCAAGACGCCGATTGCCAATAGTCAACACCATGCCAAGGTATTACGGTTGAGTACCTTGGCATTTTTCGACCTAGCGTCAATACTGTTTAAACAGTGTAAAACTAAGGTCATTCAGTGAAACGTATTGGGGTTTATTGGTTTACTCACGATTTACGAGTAAACGACAATCAATTGCTACATAAAGCAGCTCAAGAAGTGGACGAGCTCATTTGTGTGTATTGTGTCCCTAAGGTGGGTGCTTACCTCCAACGTTTTTCCCAGCAATCACAATTGAGTTCAGCACGGCAACATTTTCTCCACCAATCGGTTCACGACCTTGCTCTGAGTCTAAAACGTTACGACCAGACACTGCTCGTGATTGAACGCTCGCCTATCACCGTTCTTAAACACCTTATCGAAGCACATCATGTCACTCATCTTTATTGCGATCAGTTTGCCGGATATGATGAACAGCAAGTCTGCCAGCACCTAGCTCAAGATTATCCAAGCGTCAGCGTTTCCCAATTACCTAATAACACTCTGTTTGATGAAAGCCAATTGCCCTGCCAATTACACCATCTCCCGAGTACTTTTAGTCAATTTCGTCGCGAAGTCGAGTCCCTTGAAATCATGCTGCCATGCTCGCGACCGGTGCAACTACCTCCCCCTGAGCCTGTTCCATTAAGCTCTGTTCACTTGTCCTTATCCAACACAGAACACACCCTGTTTAAAGGTGGTGAACAAGCGGCTATTGCACATTGCCAACACTATTTTTCGACTCAAGCTGCATCA
The DNA here is from genome assembly GCF_009874545.1 of Vibrio eleionomae. Taxonomy (NCBI): domain Bacteria; kingdom Pseudomonadati; phylum Pseudomonadota; class Gammaproteobacteria; order Vibrionales; family Vibrionaceae; genus Vibrio; species Vibrio eleionomae. Next base: position 17,909 of record NZ_WEKT01000051.1, read on the forward strand.
TGTTATAAAGAAACACGTAACGCATTAGACGAGCCATTATCATCCACTAAGTTCTCCCCGTGGTTAGCACTCGGCTGCGTATCCCCCAAAACAATCATTGCCATGTTGCGCCATTACGAGCAGCAACACGGACAGAACGAATCGACCTACTGGATTCAATTTGAGCTGCTGTGGCGAGAATACTTTTACTGGTATGCCAGATGTTACCAAACGAAATTATTCCAGTTTGCAGGCATTAGTAAACACCGTCCTCTGACGAGTTTTTATGCCTCTCGTTTTCGGCAATGGCAACAAGGTCACACCCCCTATCCCATCGTTAATGCCTGTATGAAACAGTTAAATGCCACAGGTTATATGTCAAATCGAGGACGACAGTTAGTTGCAAGCTGCTTAATCCATGAACTTCAATTAGATTGGCGTTATGGCGCTGCCTATTTTGAAACTCAATTGATTGATTATGATGTGGCTTCAAACTGGGGCAATTGGCAATACCTTGCTGGTGTGGGTGCTGACCAAAGAGGTTCGCGGCAATTTAACTTAGATAAACAAACCGAAATGTACGATCCGCAGCAGAGCTTTATCAACCGCTGGCAGGGAAATACCACCACGACCTCTATTGATCATGTGGATATGGCAGATTGGCCTATTATGCCCAAGGAGAAATCATGAATAATAGCCCCAAAAATATTGTGTTAGTCGGTGGCAACGGAGGGATTGGCCTTGCCATGGTCAAACGCATTTTGAGGGTTTTTCCTTATGCTTGTATACACGCTACCTATCATCATAGGTGTCCACCATTACATTCTCCGCAGCTAACCTGGCATCAACTTGATCTCTCCAAACCCCATCAAATTGATGAATTTGGACGTTCATTCGATCACCTTGATTGGCTCATCAATTGCGCCGGGGTATTACACACCAGAGAACAAGGCCCAGAGAAAAATGTCGAATCAATCAACCCTCACTTTTTTATGCATAATATACAGCTAAACACCTTACCTACTTTGCTATTGGCCCAGTCTTTTTTTAATGCACTTAGAGCATCGCCAGCGCCCAAGCTTGCTGTACTTTCAGCGCGAGTAGGGAGTATTAGCGATAACCATCTAGGCGGTTGGTACAGCTATCGATGTTCAAAAGCTGCACTGAACATGGCGGTAAAAACGCTGGCAATAGAATGGCAACGACGACTAAAACAGGCTACTGTACTCGCTCTTCACCCTGGAACAACAGATACTCAGCTCTCAAAGCCCTTTCAAGCCAATGTTCCGACAGACAAACTGTTTCATGTTGATGAAGTTGCCACTGATTTATTGGCGTTGATTATAGCCAGTACCCCCAATGACAGTGGCTCATTTTGGGATTACTCTGGGCAAACGATCCCTTGGTAGAGATTTAGGTTATGGTTGAATTGATTATTTCTATTTAACAACACCATTAAAATCAAACGCTAGCTCGGTTTAATGGCGCACGATCACTCAAAAAATCTAAAAATCCCTTTATTTGCTGCGGCACATAACGAGACTGTACATATTGCGCAACAATATCGCCTTGATAACGTCCGCCTAACTGCCAATCCGGTAACACTTCCACCACTTTGCCATTCGCAATATGGTGTTGAATAGTAAAATCAGGAAATAATGAAATACCAAGGTGATTAAGAACGGCTTCTCGCCTTATTTCACTGTGATTAACGGTTAAGTGACCACTCACATTCACAGCAGCTTTTTCGCTATGTTTGGTAAAAGACCAAACACTGTCTTTAGGACTTTCTCCGAGACAGATGCAAGCATGTCGATTTAAATCACTGGGTACTTGCGGCATCCCATTTTGTTCAATATATCGAGAACTCGCACATAACCGCATTCGACACGGACCTAGCGACCGTGCAACCAGTCCAAGGATAGGTGTTTGCGTAATGTGAATAACGACATCCACATCATTACTCACCGGGTCAACAAAGTGGTCTTCAACCTTCATATGCACTTGAACCTGTGGATGAATACGCATGAATTCAAACACTAATGGCATCAAGACTTGCTTAGATAGTGCCTTTGGCGCAGCGACTCGCAAACTCCCGGACAAAGCTTGTTTATCTGCATAAGCCGCTGCGACTGCGAGATTGGCAGCCTGAAGCATTTCTCGACATAAAGCGAATACCGCCTCTCCCTCTGGAGTCAGCGACATTTGCCGTGTAGTCCTCTGCAATAAACTGATTTCTAATGTGTTTTCCAATCTAGAAATCGTACGACTGACTGATGATGGAGCTGTTCCCAAGTTTTCGGCCGCTTTAGAAAAGCTCCCTAACTCGACAACTTTAACGAAAGTGCCCATTTCAGACAGTAACGGCAACAGTTTATTTGTATCCATAACGCAAAAGTCCTGTACGTGTAAGCCTATTTTTCCTTTCAAGTTACTAATCAATACTGATAGCGTCAACTCCAAGAGGAACAAACCATGGCCTTACCGACTCCAACACGTTCAATCCTTCAGCCTATACAACGTATGCCCTATATAGAAATGCTCTTGCTCTTAGTCGCGATATTTTGGGGGACCAGCTACGCTGTGACTAAACAAGGATTGAATTACACCGATGTCATGATGTTCATCGCATTACGCTTTTCCATTACCTTCATTTGTTTATTACCCGCACTGATTCGCGATATTCTCCAAGCCACTGATTGGCGCTGGGTAAACATAGTGCCAACAGGCGTCATCCTTGCCACTATCTTTTTCTGTGAGGTATATGGCGTTGCCCATACATCAGCATCAAAGGCCGCTTTTATAATCAGTCTCTGTGTTATTTTCACTGCCTTACTTGAGCCGATTATTAATCGCCAACGTGTCTCGAAAAGATTGATCGTCATGGCTTTAATATCAGTATTGGGCGTTGCATTACTGACCGGGATACAACCCTATTCAGCATTTGAACTTCAGCAAGGTGATGGATTTATTTTGCTGGCAGCGTTACTACGAGCATTGATGGTGACAACAACCAAACGTTTTTCGACCAAGCAAAGTCTTAGTAGTTTATCTATTACCGCAATTCAATCTGGTACGGTGAGCATGTTAGCCATCGTGAGTTGCTGGGTGGGCAATCATGACTTTTCTTTACCGGCAGCACCAAACTTTTGGTTTATTATTATCTATTTAGTGTTGGGCTGTACCTTATTTGCCTTTTTCATTCAAAACTACGCGATACAAAAGACCTCCCCAACAAAAGTCGCTTTGCTGATGGGCAGTGAACCTCTTTTTGGCGCTTTATTTGCTATGGCTTGGCTAAATGAAACCCTTACGATTAATCAAATCATTGGCGGGATACTTATTTTAATCAGCGTGTTAATCACGTCACGCGAGCAATCAAACCATTAGCGAATAAGAACATGTGATGATTAGCCACATAGAAACAGCAGGGATAATTACCGGGACGATTTAATCACAAATCCTTCGGTAGTCACGCAGACCCTTAAAGTGACAGCGTCACTACAAATTAAAACGTAGTCATCATTACAACCCAGCGGCTTAATCTTGTAACAAAGGTGACACTTCATGTCAGCTTGACCAGTACACCTTAAAATAAATAACCTTTTTAAACAAATAGTTAATAATACGACCCGCTCCAACCAATATAAATAAACCGGCATATATTTTGAAAGATAGAAACGCTGAGAGAACAATAATGTTTAGTCTGCGCAGGTAAGGATCAACGAGCATGGCACATATCCACTTTTTTCAGAAACCAGGGTGTATCAACAACGGCAAGCAAGTTAAATTACTTAAAGCCGCAGGACACGACGTCATTGAAGACGATCTGTTAACTCATGTATGGTCAGTTGAAATATTGAAAACCTTTTTTGGTTCACAACCATTAAGCGCTTGTTTTAATCAGCAAGCTCCAGCAATAAAGAGCCAAGAGCTCGATCCAACCAAATTAACCGATGAGCAAGCCCTAGAGCTTATGGTGAACCATCCCATTTTAATAAAACGCCCATTGATGATTATTAATGAAGAGCATTTTATCCAAGGGTTTGACCAGAATATGCTGGCAGAACTGATTGGCCTTGAACCAATGCACGGAAAAGAGACCGTAGTACAAAATCTTCGCCAACAAGATTTAGAGCACTGCCCTAACGACAAAAACATCGCGACGTGTGATTAAACCTCTCCCCTAGCAGTTCTCTTTTCTCCTCTAAGGAAGAGAGCTGCGCCTCCTCAATTTAGTACTACAATCCGACCCTTATTCCATAAAACGCTCACGATTCATTACCTTACAGATACAGACAATATATCTTGCTGGTAACTCGTCTAAAAACCGGTAACAAAGCTCTACTTATTACTGTTCTCAACTATATTTAAGTAATACTTTTCAGTATGGCGAGCCAAAGGAAACTGAATGAATGACAAGCTTATGGTAACGTCTTGTGAGATACGAGAGGTTAAAGAGCAAGCATTTAGCAAACTCAAGTCTACTAATATTGGCGAACTCAACGAATTAGATAGTTTACTGTCTGTCGTCTCTTTCCAATTTCAATCCTTGATGGTTCAAGTCACCCTGTTCGATGTGGATAATGACGTTCTTCAGCAGTATCCTATTGCCATTTATGGTCAAACTTTATTAGAGCCACCTCGCATATCCGCGTTCAATCAAACGGTGTTAAAAGCGAAAATACTGACCCAAGCAACGTTAGAACCAGGGCCAATCTATGCATTTGGACTACCGCTTCATATTACAGATTACGGCGATGTTGGAGTTCTCACTCTTATGCTCACGACAAACATTGAATTATCTGACCAACACATCGAGTGTTTATCCCTATTCTCTCATGCCATTGAACAAATTTTAACGACACGCCTTAATCGATATCGTTCGGATATTATTTCACTTTCTATTGCCAAAATCGCCGAGCAAAAAGCCATCACTAGGCACATACTATTACTAGAAGAAGTGGCGAAAGTATCCGGTGTGGGGGGATGGGAATATGACTATGCCACTCAAGAGCTTTATATAACTCAAAGGACACGTGAAATTCATGAGTTGCCAAACGATGCGCAAATTTCACTGGAAGATGCCTTTAACTTTTATGCACCAGAAGCTCAGGATGACATTCGCCAAGCTGTTGAACAAGCCGTCAACGTCACCGGAATTTGGTTTTGTGAATTACCCTTTATCACAGCAAAAGGGAATCGCATTTGGGTTCGCACGTCAGGGAAAGCAGTTCGAGAAAACGGCGCAGTGGTACGACTTAATGGGGCATTCCAAGATATCACCGCTATTCGTGAACAAGAAAAACAGCTCAAAGAGAGCGAGCAATTAGCGAAAGAACGGAGCTCTGAATTACAGACTATTTTGGCAAACATGAGCCAAGGCGTAGCGGTATTTGATAAACACTCACGCCTTAAATACTGGAATACACCGTATGTCGATATCTTAGGCCACGATCCTAAACAAATACATCACGGCAAATTACATCTCGACTTGTTAAAAGAGACGGTGCGTGAACATGCTCAACACCTCGAACCTCAGCAACTATTTGATGAGATGCAAGATCACTTCCAACGAGGAGAGCCCTTACGGACTAAGCGTGAATTACTCGATAACCGCATCGTGACTATTCTGTACTCTCCGTTACCTGATCAAGGCTGGATCATCACAGTAGAAGATATTACTGAACGAGAAATCGCCACATCCAAAATAGCTCATGCGGCTCATCACGACACCCTAACCGGCTTAGCGAATAGAACACTTTTCAATGAGTCATTGGAAAAAATTGTTCTTTCTGAAGAGCATCATCAAAACAAGTGCGATACGGTGTTGATGTTGCTTGATTTAGATAAGTTCAAACAAATTAATGACACCCACGGGCATTTGGTTGGAGACAAAATATTAAAAGCCGTTGCTCAACGTCTCGTCCATGCCGTGAGATGTACCGACGTGGTAGCTCGTCTAGGTGGTGATGAATTTGCCGTTATTCTATCGGGTCACGACAAAATCTATGAGATAGCGATTTCAACGGCTAAACGCATCCAACAAACCATCTGTAAACCTTATCGAATTGATAAATTGCAGCTTAAAATTGGCATCAGTATCGGTCTATCTCTGGTTAAAGAAAGCGATGAATCCATTAGTGATGTGATTAATAGAGCCGATCTTGCCCTTTATGCGGTGAAAAATTCTGGCAGAAACCATTTTCTTTTTTACGATGAAACGCTAGAGCGAAAAACCAACACAAAATAGACACACTCGCCCAATGATATAAGCGAGTAAATCTGTTGTTATTCTATATATGAAGCTCTATTCTTATACGTAGCCGTACTCAAATAACCTACAGAGCTAGGATGCAACATTTTGCGGTGACATGAGTATGAAGAAAAGTCTGATTGGACAAGTTTATTACAAGGATTAAATAAGTGCTCAATCATTGGTCTTGGCGATTTTTACGTTGGCAGATAAGCAATGATGGTAAATAAATATCTCATAATCATGGTGATATTGTTATACAGCCAACTATCACATGCTTTACCTTCGATTCCCTCTTCAAGTGGAATGAACTCCCACCTCATCTCTGCTATCGAATACGTACAACTTCCCCAAGATAGCGACAAAGATATCAATAATATCGAGCAATATTTCGAGAGCCACTCGGTCAATCACGCCTCAAATAGTTTACTTTCACTTGGCATTAGCCACCAGATTACTTGGGTCAAACTATCACTACATAATCCGACGAAAGACACACTCACTCGTTATCTAACCGCAGGGAAAACGTGGATAGACAGTCTCGATGTATACAGTATTCAAGATCACCTTCCCCATCACCAACATGCTGGCGACTACGAATTTGCCAGCCATCATTTAGTTCCAGGTGTCGGCTTTGTATTTCCGGTTACGATTCCTCCAGGGAACAGTCACATATTCATTCGTGCTCAATCGCTGGATCCAATGACACTACCTATTGATTTACAGAATACCGGCGATGCGCGTGGCTATCATGCCTTAGTGCACATCACATCAGGCTGGGTATATGGGGTATTGATGGCACTGATTGGGTTCAATCTGGTGCTGTATTTCACTGTTAAACAAAGTTACACACTCTATTACTGCTGCTATATCGCTTGCTTTATCATTGTAAACCTCTCGTATAATGGCTTTGGGTTTGCTTGGTTCTATCCCCATTCGCTGTACATCCAAAACTATTGCACTCTGGTATTTATGGTGCTTCATGGCGTCAGTGGCTTAATATTTATCGCCAGCTTTCTCTCCATTAAGCGCAATATGCCATTCATTTATAAATTCGTCGCCGTGTATTGTACAGCGGGTGTGATTACAATGAGCATCCTTATAGTGCAAAAAGCACACATTATGGCGACCCACATAGCCTTTAACTATTTAACTCTTGCCACTCTCTTGATGATCGCTATCGCCGGATTAAGTATTGGTAAAGTGAAAGATGCACAATACTTTTTAGTGGCCGTGCTATGTAGCATGCTTGGTTTATTAGTGACAACTCTCTCTGTGAGGGGAAACCTTCCATATAATTACTTTACTTTTAACAGTGCAGTTTTTGGTGTGGTGTTAGAAGCGATTATTCTTGCCATTATCGTAAGTATACGATTAAAAGCGATAGACAAGGAACGTATTACTGCACAATACCTCTCCGCGTATGATCCACTAACCAATATTTTTAACCGGCGGTCATTTTTTAACGTCGGCCAAAAAATCATTAAAAACGCGACAAAAAATAAAACTCCGCTCTGCTTTGTCATGATGGATATTGATCACTTTAAAAATATTAACGATATTCATGGCCATTATGTCGGAGACCAAGCATTAACTCATATAGCATGCCTGTTAAAGAAAAATATTCGGGTAACAGATATCCTAGCGCGCTGGGGCGGAGAAGAAATAGCCATTCTGTTACCAAAAACCAACCTGGAGCAAGCTCTCGCTTGTACTGAACATTTACGCGCCACTATCGAAGACACCCCATTGATTGTTAATGGTGAAGAGGTTGTCATAACCGCTAGCTTTGGCATCGCTGTTGCTCATCATAATGAGCCGCTGGATGAATTATTCAAACGTGCTGACAAGCAGCTCTATAAAGCTAAAAATCAAGGCCGTAACCGCATCGGTTGTGAATAATTTACATCCCCAATAATTAACAATTACGTTATTTACATTACATCAATAAACTGTGATTTATATCTTATTTGAGCACATTAGGAATCATTAAATTATTTGAACCGTGCTTTTTATATGATGATTTTTCATTATATAACACATACTTATTCCTTATTTATATAAAATTAATCACTCCAGCTATGTTCTCACTAACCTCTCATAACAACTCGAATTATTATTCATTAATACTATCTACTTACCTCATTTTTATTCAAATTTAATATTAAAAGTTAACTAAAAGTTAATATATGATAACCAAAGATGTTACAAAATATTAATCAATAACAATATAAATTAACATGGTAACTCACCAAATCCCCCGTTACTACTGGCATTATCCGTCTGTTCTCGACTCAATGGTCCTATCACCACTGTGACTTAACAGTGTTGTTCATAGAGCGGTCTTTTTCATTTCGCGTTTATTTAGATACCTGACTATCGCTTGTTAGCGAGCTTGGTAAGACAGGAAATAACGGCCGATAAGTGTCATGTAATTACGTGTGCGGGTATAACAATAATCACTGGAGGTAACATAGTGAAAAATCGTGTTCACGTTCAGAACTCAAATTCATCTGAGCTTTCTGAATCTAATATGACCCGACGTCGTTTTTTATCGTCAGCCGTCGCTGCCGCTGTCGGTGGATATGTCATGCTCTCGGTACCTAAGGTTAGCTTTGCAGCTGACTTTGGTTCCTTATCCCCCGAGTTACAAAAAATCGCGGCTTTGCTAACTGCGAAACCTATTGATCCCGCGCTGGCCGCTCGTGCTAGTGAGGCATTAGCGAAAGTTGATCCCTAGTTTCCCGCCCATTTTTCGGATCTCGCTACCTTTCTAAAGGATCACCACATTACCAGTTTGGAAGCGTTAAAAGTTCAACCGGCATTTACAGGCCAAATAAAGACGACCGCACAAAGCATTATCTCAGCGTTCTATCTTGGCTATGTGGGCACACCGGTCGCACATTCCTCTGAAGACAACGTCGAATTTGTCACTTACACCCAAGCGCTTACTTACCAGTTAACTAAACCGTATACCCCAATTCCAAGTTATTCACGCTGGCAAACCGGCTATTGGGAGCACGTGCCTAACACGCCATCATTCTCATAAAAATAAAACAAAATAACGCAGTATTAAGGAAGTATTATCGTGGCTAAACAGTATGATGCAGACGTCATTGTTGTCGGTTCTGGCGCCTGTGGTTCAAACGTTGCTAATGAATTAGCAATGAAAGGAAAATCCGTTATCTTGCTCGAAGCAGGACCCAATGTTCCCCGTTGGAAAATTGTTGAAAACTTTCGTAATTCCGGTCGTCACTACGATCATAATGATCCGTATCCAAATAACCCTTGGGCGCCCACCAGCTATCAACCCGGTTATTTGGCCAACGATGGTAATTTTGCCGAAATTCCCGGAATGTTGAAATTGGTTGGTGGTACAACATGGCACTGGGGTGGTGCGACATGGCGCTATATTCCAAATGACTTCAAACTAAATTCTCTCTACGGTGTGGGTCGCGACTGGCCAATCAGTTATGATGATTTAGAACCGTATTACGTACGAGCAGAATATGCCATTGGCGTTGCGGGCTCGGATGTGGAAGATCAATCGGGTAAGAATCCAGGGCTCTCATACCCACCGCGTTCTAAGCACTACCCTGTCACTTCAGAAGCCGACGTGTTCAGTACATCCCTGATTCGTGAAAGACTGCAACCCAAAGGTCACGTGGTCATTCATGAGCCCACCGTACGAACCCACAAACCTTATGATGGTCGCCCAGCGTGCCAAGGCAATAATAACTGCGACCAAGTCTGTCCTATTGGCTCCCTATACAATGGATCTATCCATGCAGACAAAGCCGTACGCAATGGAGCCAAACTGATTTCAGAAGCTGTGGTGCATAAAATTACCAAAGGTGCTAATAACAAGATTGAGTCTATCAGTTATTTAACCCCAGAAGGCAAGGAACATACCCTTAAAGCAAAAGCCTTTGTATTGGCCGCACACAGTTTTGAGACGGCAAAATTGATGTTAATGAATGACATTGGTAACTCTTCTGACATGGTGGGTCGTAACCTCATGGACCACGTTGGGATGAGCTTTACCTTTCTTGCCGATCAACCGGTTTGGTCGGGTCGTGGCCCAGTTCAACAAGCCACTATTATGTCATGGCGCGATGGTCCTTCACGTGCCAAATATTCGGCCAACAAACACGCTTTTGCCAATAACAACCCACAAATCGATATCGCGAAACGAGCCATTGCCGAAGGCCTGATGGGGCAAGAACTGGACGACCGTATTATGGATTGGTCTTCTCGCTGGTTGTACATGTACACCTTCTTTGAGCCATTACCGAATCCAGCTAACCGCGTGCAACCCAACCCAAATTGGAAAGACAGCTTAGGCATTCCTGGCATTAAAGTGCACTTCGATATCGACGATTACGTCAAAGTCGGTGGTCAACATGCGCTGCAGCAATACAAAGAGATTGCGGGACTAATGAACGGCAAAATTATCGATGTGAACTCAGACTTCGAAAACCACGATCACCTGATGGGCACCATGATCATGGGCGCAGATCCTAAAGATTCCGTGGTTAACGGCGAATGTCGTACATTCGACCACGACAATTTATTCGTGGCCTCCGTAGGGGTGATTCCAGCAGCTGGCGTGGTTAACCCAACATTAACCGCTGTCGCACTGGCTATTCGTACCGCTGACATCATTGCGAAGGAGGTGTAAATCATGAAAACATTCACCTTACTCTTACTGTGTGTCATGGGTATAACCACAGCAGCAAGCAGCGTCGCCGCCGATCAATCCAATCTCATTCAGCGAGGCCAATATTTGGCGACAGCCGGCGACTGTACCGCTTGTCATACATCAAACGAAACCAAACCCTATGCGGGCGGTTATCCGTTCAACATGCCGATGGGTAAAATCATATCCAGTAATATTACCTCTTCGAAGCAATTTGGCTTCGGTAACTGGACAGAACAGCAATTTGCTGACGCGGTACGTAAAGGGGTTCGTCCTGATGGTTCTCAGCTTTACCCTGCAATGCCTTATACCTCTTATTCCAATATTACTGATCAAGACATGCAGGCACTGTATGCGTATTTTCAATCTGTTCCTGCCATTGATGAAGCGCCAAAACAAAAAACAGAGCTCTCATTTCCTTTCAATCTTCCTGGCTTAATGTGGGGTTGGAATTTAATGTTCGCTCATGGCACACCATTTAAACCTGATGATACGTTATCGGTCGAACAAAACCGCGGTAAATATTTGGTCGAAGGATTAGCACACTGTTCAACATGTCATACACCTCGTAACCAAATGATGGCCGAAGACAGCAGTGAATTTTTAGCTGGCGCGCATGTCGATGGTTGGTTTGCACCAAACATTACATCGGACAAAATCAGTGGCATTGGTGGCTGGAGCGACGCGGAATTAGCCAGCTATCAAAAAAATGGTCACGCCTTAGGTAAAGCGCAAGCAGGTGGTCCAATGGCTGATGCTATTCAGCACAGTTTCCGTTTTATGACAGATAACGATATTCATGCCATCGTATCGTATTTGAAATCCGTTCCAGCGCATCGCATTACAGGTCAAAGCGACGCATCGTGGTCTGTGAGTAAAGCAAAACCAGTGAGCTGGACTAAGTATGAACCTGGTAATTCAGCGAGTAATACCAAGGCATACACCGATTTCTCAACCACCAACGGAGCAAACTTATACAGCGATAACTGCGCGGCATGTCATGGAGCTAATGGCGAAGGATCAGATGATCACACTATCCCATCGTTAACCAACAATACGGCTGTGGGCGGTAGCGATCCAACCAACTTAGTGATGGCAATTACTCACGGTATTCACCGTCAAGGTGCTGATGGAAAAGCGGTTATGCCAGCTTTTGGCGAACAGCAGCAGGTGATTCACTCTTGGCTTACCGCCGGCCAAATCGCCGCCATAGCGAATTATGTCACCGACCACTTTGGTCAACGCAATGCGTCCCTAACTGCACAACAAGTAACAAACATTCAACAGGGCAGCGGCGATATTCCATTCTTGGTACAAAATGCTAAGGCTATCACTATCATTGCCATCGTAATCGTGCTCGTGATTATTGTAGTGTTAGTAAGAAAGTTAAAACGCAATAAAGAGCAAAACGGATAAAAGGCACGATGTTACTCTCGGTAGGTATCACTCGATACCTACCTTTTCAAGCCCTACCCTACTTCCATTACTAACAGTAAAAGACTCGCACATTCATTTACTTAATCAATCTGGTTGCATAAAACATTTTCACCTTCAACTGTTGAACTTATTAATTGCTGTCTATACTGCGTTATAGGTATGTTAAATTCAGAAGTTGATAACAGGTGGTTACTATTCGTTGTTTTAAAATCATGTGGATTGCAATACTGCTTAATTTGTTACCTTTGTGCAGTAGCGCCGCAGATCTTTCGAAAAAAAGGGTTCTGTTAATTAACTCCTATAACCCGACTTTTCATACCATGGCAAAAATCAATCTCGGACTCACTGAAGGGTTTGGTGATCAAAGTCCTGATATTGATATTGAATATATGGACAGCAAGCGTCTCATCAATCAACGCAGCATAGAACTTTTTTATCAGTTTTTATCCTATAAACTTGAACACCGCCCCCCCTATGATTTAGTCATCACCAGTGATGACAATGCTCTGCAATTTGCCATGCAATTTCGCCAGCAATTATTCCCTAATATTCCGATCGTTTTTCTTGGATTAAATAACCAAGATTTAGCGCAACAACTGGTTCAAAACCACGATGCAAATATTACAGGGACAGTCGAAGCAGTATCGATCAATGATAATCTTGCGCTTATTTCCAAACTACGCCCATCAATCAAGAATCTCTATTTAATTACTGATGGCACCACAACCGGTCAAGCTGATTTAAACAATGCGCTCTCTTATCGTGAACAATTCCCAAACTTCTCACTCAAAATATTAGACCTATCTCGGCTTACTTGGAAAGAACTCAGTGAGAAACTGAATGTTGCTGATGACACAGATGCTGCATTATTATTGTCAGCGTTTAATGACAAAAATAAAGTGAATTTAACCTTCAATGAATCGTTAAAACTTATTGTTTCAGCGTCTAAAGTCCCCGTTTTTCACCTCTATGATCAAGGTATAGGTAAAGGATTGGTTGGCGGTGTATTGGTGACTCACCAGGAACATGGACGTTTAGCCGCGTTACAAGCGACCAGAATTCTAGAAGGAACGCCGGTAAAACAAATCCCTATCGTTTTAAAAAGTCCCAATATTCCGATTTTCGACGAGCGTATCTTAAATAAGTTCAATATTGATGAGAGCTTACTGCCACCTAACTCTCACATAAGGTATAAAATCCGTAATAACTCATTGCTCTATGTTTATTGGCAAGAACTTCTGGGTATTGCCATCATTATTGGGCTGCTCATTGCTTTAGTCATAGTATTAGCCCACCAAAACCGAGTTAAAAGGCGCCACAATATCGAGTTGGGTGAAAGTCAAACCCGTTTAAATATCATTTTGGATAATATCGATGCTTATATTTATATGAAGGATGCCAAAAGTCGCTACTTGTATGCAAACAAAGCATTTTGTCGTACTGCCGAACTGGAACTGCGTGACATCATGATGAAAACGCCCACCGAGCTTTACGATACTGATATGGCGTTCGCCTTTACAAAAGCGGATAACCAAGTATTTGAAACCAAAAAGCCTTATCGTCAAGAAGAGTGCTATTGGGTAGAAAAGCATCAAACCTACAAATATATAAAAACCACTAAAATTCCGTTAATCAACCAGGTTGGAGAACTCTATGGTTTATGTGGTATTTCATTTGACATCACTTCGGAAAAGAACCACCAAAAACAGCTCAAACACATAGCAAACTTTGACCAACTGACTGATTTACCCAACCGTCTTTTATTCTTAGATCGTTTGCAGCAATCCATGTCGTCTGTAGACAAAAATGGTGGTCGAATCACCGTGATGTACTTTGATTTGGACAATTTCAAATACATTAATGACCGTTTTGGTGCTGCGTTTGGTGATAGCGTATTAAAAATAATTGCCAATCGAATCAATGAATCACTGAGCAGTGATGACACGCTATCAAGACCTAGTGGTGATGAATTTATTTTGCTACTCCATCATCTAGAAAGCCCTGAGCAAGAGCTCAGTCTAGTTCACCAAATTTCAGCGTTGATCAATCAACCCGTCCAGCACAACGGACATACTTTATCGATCACAGCCAGCTTCGGCATCACTAGCTACCCTCAACGTCAACCTATCGAAGCCGACAAGTTGATTCGTCAAGCTGACCAAGCGATGTACTACGCCAAAAGCCGTAGTACTGAGAATTTCCATTTCTTCGACTCCAATGCAGAAGACGCCGCGCTGCAATTAGAAGAGATGATTATTGATGTTCAAACAGGGCTCAATAACCAAGAATTTGAGCTTTTCTATCAGCCTAAAGTGGATTTAATTAATGGTGATATCATTGGCATGGAAGCCCTAATCCGATGGCGTCATCGTAATAAAGGGTTATTAGCACCAGGGCTGTTCCTGCCACAAATCGAACGACATAACATTATGTTGGCGATTGACGAATGGGTGATTAGTGATGCCGTGCGCCAGATTTATCAATGGAGCCAACAAGGTATTGAAATCCCAGTAAGTATTAACCTTAGTCATCTCTATTTTAATCGTGATGACTTCGTTGATGCTATTGCCCAACAATTGAAAAGTTATCCTGACGTGAATCTCGCTCTATTAGAGCTAGAAATTGTCGAAACACAAGAGCTCAGCGATTTGCATGCAATCGCTGAAAAAATTACCCAATGCCAATCCCTTGGAGTACGTTTCTCACTGGATGACTTCGGCACGGGGTTCTCCTCAATGACCTATTTAAAACAGCTCCCAGTAAACCAGATCAAGGTCGACAGCAGTTTTGTCATCGACATGCTTGATGACCAGGAAGACAGAATGATCTTACAGGGGATACACGCACTGGCTCACGCCTTTAATATCGATGTGATCGCGGAGGGAATGGAAAGCCATCAGCATCGTCGCGAGTTATTAGAGATAGGTTATCGTTATGCGCAAGGCTATGGCATTGCTAAACCTATGCCAATGAAAGAGATGGAACAATGGATTAACCAGTGGACAATGCCAGCAGAATGGAACAACGATGCGTAATCACGCAATAAAAAGGGCAGCTCTGAGCTGCCCCGATAAATCATTAATCTGTGGTTGAGTAAGGTTCTTTACCCTTCTTGGTGATTTTATCAAGGTATCCCATGACAAACGCTGAAGCGACAAACGTAACGTGCAATAAAAGATACCATTTGATCTTTTCACCATCGATCGATTGAGTGTTCATAAACACTTTAAGTAGGTGTATTGATGAAATGGCAACTATCGACGCAGACACTTTGTTCTTTAATGAACTGGTATCCATCTTACCAAGCCATACTAATTTTTCTTGATTCTCATCGACATCAATTTTTGATACGAAGTTTTCATAGCCAGAGAACATGACCATTACAATCAAGCCACCCACCAACGAAATATCAATTAAAGACAGAGTAGTCAGTACTAAATCGACTTCTTTGATCGATAAAATATTGGGCAAAATGTGCAAAACTTCTTGAAAAAACTTAATCGCCAACGCTACAAGAACTAGGCTCAACCCAAGATAAACAGGTGCCATAATCCAGCGTGCAGCATACAACAGTTTTTCGAAAATACGTTCCATTGAAGCAAAAACCTTAGTGATAGATAGAACGCTACTCTACACCGATTCACCACTTACCCACTAGTGTTTTATGCCATTCTCTAAGTAGAACGACTCCATCTTCAAATCAGTGCTCACTTACACGCAAAAACATTTTCACTGAAACGGCCAATGGCAGTGATTTGAAGATAACAGTAAGTTAAACCGAGGAATTTAAAGCGTGCCAACATCCATAAATAAAATAGAATAAAGCACTTATAGCGGCAAACACGAATGTCCATTTCACTACCTTCACCCAACGCGCGGTTTTCTTTACCACAATATACGATTTTTCTTGATAGCTTTTTACTGCTAACTCTTTTACATAGCCAACTTGCGTATTCATCACCGACCCCATTTAACCAAACAACAGACGAACCAGAGTTCAAATCATCACGATTTGGCATAGGCTAATTCCTCAAGTTAACTTGAGGTCAACAGATAAATTTTAATATTTTCAGATAATAAGTAAGTACGATGTGGGATTATTTATAAGATTTACTTATAATATCACTAATTAGAATATGATTTACCGCATACCTAAATACAATCAATTGGCTAGATATACTGCTAGGAAAGACTGATGAATAATGAACTATACAATCAACCACCTCAGCCCGATACCACTCGAACTCACGCGATCATCGCATACGTGTTACTTGCCATCGGCCTTGCGAGTGGCGGATTCTTTACCTTAGTTGGTGTGATATGGGCTTACGTAAAACGAGGGGATGCAGCACAAACAATATATTATTCACATTTTGAAAATGTCATTAGTACCTTCTGGATATCGTTAGTACTGACGATTGTTTCGTTCTTACTATGGTTCTTTGGGATCGGTGTTTTACTATTCTTCGCGGTGTATATTTTTAATATTTATCGCATTGCCAAAGGCTTAATTAAAGCTATTGATTACAAACCTTATTTTTAATCATTAAGCCCAGTGCTTTTTGCACTGGGCTATTGTGTCAATGCTCTATCTAACCAAACAAGTCATCGACAGGCTACGCTTTTTTCGGCGGCAAAATAGGGAGTAAAATCCATTACGATCAATTGAGTTACTCAGGCAATGAACAGATTATCGACGCCCCATATCGCTCAGGGCTTCTTCAACCATATGTTCAGACAGATGTTGATTATCAGCAAAATTACGATCAAACTCGGCTAGGCCAATGGCAATTGTCACAGGCTGATTTCGAAAAGATAAACGCCCTTCCAACTTCGCATTAATCCGATTAGCCACGATGTGTGACTGCTGATAAGTACAATTGTAAAGCAGTAAACCGAAGACATAATCATCAAAATGAGACAAGGTATCACTGTCTCGGGTAATACTTTTCAGTAAGTCGGCACTCTGCTTAATAATTTCTTGCGCTTCATCTATTTCAAGATGGGCGGTGTCAGAAACGTGCTCCAAACTGACCATGGCTACCGATACCGGCATCCTTTGGCGTAACGATATCTTAAGCAACGAATTAGACACTTGAAGAAATAAGTGTCGATTATATAAATCGGTTAATGGATCAAAAATACTCGCCATTGTTTGAGTATTTGCGTTCACCATGTTGGATTGATTGGAATACATGACCGCCTCATATCATTCATTCACACTACCGATAAAGCATAGTTGGAAATAAACCGTGCATATGACTTAGTGTTGTTATACAGCAAAAAAATCGGATCAATTCATAATTTGAGTGAAAATGAGCTGCAAGATTTAACATAAATTTCGCTATATTCAATCATATTGAAAGGGAAGCACGACTCTTTCCCTTGTTAAGCTTATTAATAAAGCTCCGAATCAGTCTTCTTGAGGTTATTTAGTGTAGAAAAAGCACCTCGACTGTATCGAGGTGCTTAGCGGTAAAAAACTTAGGTTAATAATCGGATTCAAACGCGCCGATATCTGGAGCGTCTCCTTCGTAATCTAAACCGACATCGGTACCTGCATCAATTAAATCGCTACCACTCACGAGATGGAAGAATTCAACATCAGGCAAACTCCCATCGGATTGACGGTCAGCAAGAAGATCATCGATATCAACACTTTCAAAGTCACTGCTACTGACCGATACACTGCCTGACCAGCTATCATTTGAGATACTGGTACTGGTTGCTTTGTATTGATCTGAATCGTCACCTTTATAGGAAATACTGTTTTTAATGGTCAATTTCTTCAATGGATTGGTACTACTAAAGCCAAAGTTACGGCCGTTTTTATACCCAACACTGTTATAAATAGTAACAGTGCCACGGTTACTGTTATGATCGAAACCATCTTCAGCATTACCTGCAGCAATACTATTGGTATAAATGGCGTTGTGTTTTAGATCCTTATCGTCACTACCACCGGTTTTGAATCCATTACCATCGCCACCACTGGCGTCACCACTTTCCAGATATCCATTGCGAATTGCCCAGCACTGTTCATAGGTTGTGGTAATGCCATCGGCACCACGCAGATAGCCATCATAACCATCATCTAAGTTGTTCCAAGCGCGACAACCATAGAATTTATTGCCAGTACCAATACCAAGCTTCGCGGCAAATCCATCGGCATTTTCTAACGATGAATCGGCATTATAATAAGAGTCAACGTTCTTAATTAAGTTATAAGAAGCGCCAGTATCTAACTGTAATCCCGTATCAGCACAGTGAGAGAACGTAGAAAATTCTACAGTATTGTAATTACCGGTAATATGCATACCATTATCGCCAGCATATTGAACATCGATACCATAGATATACCAATAGTTACCACTAAGTTCTAACCCACGGTTGCTGGACTTTTCTGATTCACTTGAGAAATCAAACACAGGTCGCGCAGAATCGGTTGGGTATTTACGCAGCGTGATAGTACTACCAGATTTGCCGTTTGCGGTGAGCTCGATAGGTTCACTGAAATAGTAGGTGCCACCACGAACATAAATCACATCACCTGCCGCTGCATTCTCAACCGCAGAGATGATTTCACTAGCACTATCGACAACTGTTGCATCTTCATCAATATCCGTCGAGGCTGCTGGAGTGACGGTTGCTGATGTAGAATCAGCATAATCACCATCAGAGTCGCTATATTTTACCCAGAACCAATAAGGTGTACCGTTGGTTAACCCCGTTGCGGTATAGCTCAATGTTGAAGATCCGACAGAGTCTAAACGAACACGACCTTTAGGATTGCTATCCGTGTCGTAATAGATTTGATAGCTAGAACTTGTGTCTGAACTTGTCCATGAGAGATCCGCTTGACCATCTCCTGCCGTTGCCGTCAACACCACCGATTCAGGTGTTGCATTAAACGCTGTGGAGTTAGCATCATTCCCATCAGAATCGGTATATTTTACCCAAAACCAATATTCTGTATCGTTGGTTAATCCCGTTGCCGTATAACTTGTTGTACTAGAATTGACGGTTCCTAAACGCACGCGACCTTTAGGGGTGCTGTCTGTGTCATAGTAGACTGCATAATTGCTATCAGAACCAGAATCGGTCCAAGATAATGCCACCTGCGCGTTTCCTGCCGTACCACTTAAAACCACATCTTGTGGCGTCGCACTAAACACACTCGAGTTCTGTGAATCACCATCAGAATCGGTGTATTTAACCCAGAAATAGTAAGTGGTTGCATTGGTTAAACCGGTAGCGGTGTAATGCAACGTACTCGAGTTGACGGTGCCGAGTCTAACACGACCATCAGGATCGCTATCGGTATCGTAATAGATGGCGTAATTTGAATCAGCACCAGAATCATTCCAGTACAAGGCGACCTGATTATCACCAGCAGTGCCGGTTAGAGTGACATCTGCAGCCTGAGCATAAAACGGGACGCAAAGTGCCGCGACGACCCAAGACAGCTTTTGGCGCTTAAATAGCCGAATTTTATTAAGGTTCACTATGATATCTCCTTAAGCAGAAAATATAAGAATTTATACAGCACAGTGTTTTTATATTTACCGCATAATGAAAAGAAACATTTAATTACATTCATTAATGATGATATTAAATTAAATTGCACCTAAATAGATTGCCAAGGGATCATGACAACTTATTTACACACTTTCTGTTATAT